>JBKPNB010000335.1:0-4935 GCA_046732395.1 Actinomycetota bacterium
GGGCCCAGCGGACCGCGTCGGCGCGCGGGCCGCATGACCTCGAGGCGTTCTCGAACGTGGTCATGGTGAACCTCCTCGGAACCTTCAACGTCCTCCGGTTAGCGGCGACGGCGATGAACGCGAACGAGCCCGACGCCGACGGCGAGCGCGGCGTGTGCATCAACACCGCCTCGATCGCCGCCTACGATGGGCAGATCGGCCAGGTCGCCTACGCGGCGTCGAAGGGCGGGATCGTCGGGCTGACGCTGCCGGCGGCCCGCGACCTGGCGAGCCGCGGGATCCGGGTGGTGACGATCGCCCCGGGGACGTTCGACACGCCGCTGCTCGCCGCGCTGCCGGAGGACGCCCGCGAGGAGCTCGGGCGGCAGATCCCGTTCCCCTCGCGGCTCGGCGATCCCGGGGAGTTCGCGGCGCTCGCCGCGCACGTCGTTACGAACGCGATGTTGAACGGGGAGACGATTCGCCTCGACGGAGCGTTACGGATGCCTCCTCGCTGACGACCGGCTCCGGCGCCCGCGCGCTCGGCCGCCGCGCCCGCTCGAGCCGCTCGGTGAGGTCGATCACGTCGCCCGCGAACCGGTCGAGCCGCCGCCGCTCGGTCTCGAAGTGCTCGCGCAGGTAGACGAGGACAAGTGCGGTTACGACGAGCTGCAGGAAGATCAGGGCGGCGGTCCGGAGCGTCCTGTCGACCACGTCGAGGGTCCCCGCGTGCCAGATGAGCGGCGCCAGCAGCGCGACGCCGCAGATCCCGACCCAGGCCGCGACCGAGCGCCGCGAGGTCAGCACGAAGGCGGCGAAGATGACGACGAAGCAATAGAACTCCTCCGTCAACAGGTTGGTCGTCCAGGTCCCGGCGGCGACGAGGAGGACCCCTGTGCCGAGAACCAGATGGAGGCTCCGGCGCGGAAGCCGCTGCCACGGGGCGACGATGCAGAACACCCCGAGCAGCGCGGCGGCCGCGCCCACGAGCCAGTAGGCCAACCCGGGTCTCGGCTCCTGGAGGAAGTAGGTGGGGATCCCCGCTACGACCGCGCCGACGACGACGAACCCGGCGAGCCGGGCATACCGGGTCGAGGGCCAGGGTTCCGCGATCTCCTGGTCGAGACGCTGTCGAGCCGCGTCCAGGGAGCGCTTCCACTCCGGCCGCTCATCCATGTGCGGGCCAGCCATCACCGCAGTATGTGACCGTATCGTGCTCGGCCCCGCCGCGTCCACTCCCGGCCCAGAGACATCCCGGATTAACAGCGCTCTACCTCAAACTCGGCTCACGTGGTCCTCCATTCCGGGTAGAAGCAGACGACCTTCTTCCGGGGCGTCCATCGCGACGGCGAGCGCAACTCGCCGATCGACTGAGTGTTGAGGCCCAGGAGATCAGCGCAACTTCGCGGTGACTTCGCGGCGACTCGGACGTTTATGCAAATGCCGAGGCAACCGCAAGCCGGGAGGGCCTCGGCAGCCGGTCGAAGGCCGGCAGTGTCAAACCAGACGAACCGGAGGAATCCGATGAGAATCTCACGCGGGCTTTTGGGCTTGTGGGCGGTCCTCGCGATCGCGGTGCCGACCATGGCGTTCGCCAGCGGGGGGCCCGCCTCTCTTCCAGGCCCCGCCAAGGCTTACGGCGTGATCTGCACGCGCGCTCCGTACAACACGAACCCAGGCACGTCCGATTTCGCGCAGTGCGTCAAGCAGCTCGCGAAGGCAACGAACGGCAATGAGACGGCCTCCGATGCCGCCCGCACCCTCTGCCGACAGGCGACGCCGCCGCTTTCCGGCCGCCAGTTCGGCCAGTGCGTCTCTTCGACAAAGACGCTCGTGCACGGGCTGAGGGCCGTCCATAACCACTGAGGATTCGTAGCTTCGGGATGGGAGGAAGAGGGCCCCGCCGGTAGATCCCGGCGGGGCTCTCTTATCCGCGCGCTCCAGCTCAAACCGGCTCACGTTGTCCTCCATTCCGGGTAGAAGTAGACGACCTTCTTCCAGGGCGGAACGATCGCGAACCGGGTGCGCCGGACGCGGGGGACGAGGCTTTCGATCGGGATCAGCTCGAGGTGGTCGGCGGGCGTCCATCGCGACGGCCGGCCGTCCGTCGGCGGCAGCGGCGCGTCGCCGTGGCGCCTGCCGCCGGGCTCGGGCGGGTCGCCGTCCTCGTGGACGTGGCCCGCGTGGCTTCCCCCGGAGACGTACGTGCGCCCGGTGCAGGGCCCCCAGGCCGAACGCGGGAACAGCCCCGCATCCGACGGCCAGGCGGTGATTCCGCCGTCGTAGTTGTAGGAGTTGTGCGAGCTGGCGCGCGAGGCGGGCTCGCGGGTGGCGCCGATCCTCACCTGATAGCTCTCCCAATCGTCCTGGTGGAAGGCGCCGGCGCCGAGCGGGTCGAGAATCGCCTGCAGGTCCTTGAGGCTCGAGGAGTCCTCGTAGTAGAGCCAGTACTGGATGTAGAGGTTGCCGCGAAGCGGGCCCGAGCAGGTCGCCGGGCGGTCGATCAGGTGGGGTCGGCCGGGGCGGCAGTCGACGACGTGGACGAAGCTCACCGCTGGGGAGCCGGTGTCGGAGAGCCAGACCGCCCCGCTCGACGGGCCGTTGCCGCAAACCGGTCCCCGGCAGCTCCGGAAGTCGACCGGCAGCGCGGTCATCCCGCGCTCGTAGTCGACCTCCGGGGCGTGGGCGCGGACCTCGGCGGCGAGCTCGGCCCCGTAGGCGCGCGCCAGCGCGGGCGGCGGCGATGACGGCCCGCACAGCGACCCCTCGCCGAGCGCGCACTCGATCCGGTTGACGATCGCCACCCCCAGCCCGGCGCCCGGAATCCGGACGCCGGCCGTCCCGACCGCGACGAGGAGCGCGAGGACCAGGCTGACCATCCCGGTCCACTCGACGGTCCCCTGCCCGCTGGTCGAGCCGATCGCCTGGCGCGCCTCCATGGCGCGACGCTAGGGCGGGGCTGCGAACGCGTTGTGCGCAGATGGTGCAAATTTCGCTCGGTGGAGACCCACCGCTTCGAGGACGACGGCGCCTTCCCGAACTCGCGGCTGCCGGTGCTCCTCTACCACGACGTCGACGACGCAGGCGAGGCGGGCGCCTGCGAGGCGCTCTTTGCCCGCAACGGCTGGCGCGGGGCCTGGCGCGACGGCATCTTCGCCTTCCATCACTTTCACTCGACCACCCATGAGGTCCTCGGCGTCGTCGCCGGTTCGGCGTCGGTGGCGCTCGGGGGCCCGCACGGGAGCTGCTTCGAGCTGGGCCGGGGCGACGTCGTCGCCCTCCCGGCGGGGACCGGTCACCGCAACGCGGGGTCGAGCGGCGACCTGTTCGTCGTCGGCGCCTATCCGAACGGCATGTCCTGGGACCTGCGGCGCGGCGATCCCCGCGAGCACTACGAGGCGGTCGCCAACATCGCCGCCGTCCCGCTCCCCGCGGCGGACCCGGTGCACGGACCGGGCGGGCCGCTCACCGAGCTCTGGGGCGGCCAGCGCTAGCCGCCACCCACCTTCTCGGGTTCGCCGGGGACCTCCCTAGGACTCGACCTCGCCCCCCTCCCTGGCGGCATCGAGCAGCGGGTGGAGCTCGGATGGAACCTCGTGCTCGCCGACGATCACCGAGGGTCGGTCGGGATCGTCCAGCTTGGTCAGCTCGTAGCGGAACGCGTCCGGGTGCGGCGCGGCGCTCTCCGAACCCCAGGCGAGGCCCCGCAGCGCCTGATCGAGCGCGGGTGTGTGGCCGCCCGGCAGGTCGTCGGTGTTCAAATCCGCGCGGACCCTGACGCCGGCGAGACCGCCGAGCCGCCTGACTCGGAGCCGCATCGGAGCGAGGCCCCCTAGAGCCGGACCTTCACCGCCGCCCAGCCAGCGCTCACCGCGTCGGCCTGGGCACTCGTCTCGCCGTAGGACTGCTTCGCGTGCTTGAGGGTGAGCGTGGCGAACTGCGAGAAGGTCGCGGTCGAGGAGAGGTGCGGATCGCAGCACGCGGCGTACCAGATCGGCCCCGCGGCGTCCCAAGAGTTGCCGCCGAGGGTGGTGGCGACGACGCTGAACGCCCGGTTCGGGATCCCCGAGTTGGTGTGGACGTCGCCGCCGGCGACGTAGCCGTCCATTTCGGCAGGCTGGTCGTCGTGGGGGTTGGCGCTCCCCGGGTCCTTCATCGACCGCAGCGCCGGCTTCAGCTCGGGCCCGACGATCTCGGCGCCGATCAGCCAATCGGACTGATCCGAGGTCTGCCCCAGGGCGCGCTGCTTGACCTGGATGCCGAAGACGTCGGAGATCGATTCGTTCAACGCCCCCGACTGGCCGGAGTAGACGAGGTTCGCCTCGTGCTGTGTTACGCCATGGGTGAGCTCGTGGCCGATGACGTCGATGCCGGCGGTGGTGTCGGCGAGCAGCTGGCCGTCGCCGTCGCCGAAGAACATGTGGCCGGCGTTGTCCCAGAACGCGTTGTCGTAGTTCGAGCCGTAGTGGACGAGCCCCAGCAGAGGCAGGCCCTGTCCGTCGATCGAGTCGCGCTGGTAGCTGGTCCAGTAGTAGTCGTAGGTGGCGCCGAGCCCGTCGTACGCCTGGTTGATCGAGGCGTCGGAGGCCGGGTCCTGGCCCTCGGACCGCGCCACCTTCCCCGGCACCTGGGCCTGCTTGTGGCCCTGGTCGTAGACCGTGCGCTGGGGGGTTCCGCCGATCCGCGCGAAGGTCACCGGCTGGGCGCTTCGACCGCCCCGCCGGGCCGCCGCCTCCGCCCGCGCCAGCCGGAACTGGGTGTCGAGCGCGAGCGTGGAGAGCGCTGCCTGGCGGACCTCATCGGCCCCGCTCTCGGCGACCCGGCGCAGGACGCCGGGCGGAAGAATGCAATGCAGGGGGTTGTGGTCACACATCGATGCCTCCGGTAGATCGCGGTCGGTCGCAGCCTCGCGGCCCGCGCCGAGGCTAACCGCCCCGGGGGGCGGGCGTCAATGGC
>JBKPNB010000336.1:0-7706 GCA_046732395.1 Actinomycetota bacterium
TGGGGTCCTCCTCTTGGCGCTCCCGGCCGGAGCGGCGGCGGCGAGGGAAGGCGCCGCACCCCCGGCCCCGGCCCCGACCGCCACGCAGCTGCTCACAGGCCTGCAGGGCGGCGCGGGAAGCACCGTCGGCCCCGGTGGCGCGCTGTACGTCACGGAAACCGACGCCGGCAGAATTTCGCGCGTCGATCCGAGGACCGGCGAGATCACGACCTTTGCCAGCGGCCTGCCGCAGTCGGTCATCGGCATCGAGGGCACGGCCGACGTCGCGTTCATCGGCGGCACCGCGTACGCACTGGTCAGCGTCGTCGGCCCCGACGTCGGCGGCAGCGACATCGTCGGCATCTACCGAATCGACGGTCCGAACAGCTTCACCGTCATTGCCGACATCGGCGCGTTCGCTGTGAGCCATCCGCCGACCACCCCGTTCGACATCCCCAGCGGAGTCCAGTACGCGCTGGAAACCTACCGCGGTGGGTTCCTGGTCACCGATGGGCACCACAACCGGGTGTACCGGGTCACGCGCGACGGCGAGATCACCCAGCTCATCCAGTTCGGCAACATCGTCCCGACGGGGTTGGAGACCCACGGCAACACGATCTACATGGCCGAGGCCGGCCCCGTCCCGCACGATCCCGCGGACGGCAAAGTGGTGTCGTTCCGGCCGAAGTCACCGAGCGCCGCCGACCTCGCATCCGGTGCCCCGCTCCTCGTCGACGTGGAGTCTGGCCGCGGTCGCAATCTCTACGCCCTCTCACAGGGCGACTTCAGCGGCGGCCCTCCGGGCAGTCCGGCGTTGCCGAACACCGGCAGCCTGGTGAAGGTGAACGGGAACGGCACCTTCAGCGTCGTCTACGACGGCCTCGACCGGCCGACCTCGGTCGAGTTCATCAAGAACACCGCGTACGTGGTCACGCTCACCGGGGAGATCTGGAAGATCGAGAACCCGTCGGGTCCGCCCCACGGAGCGTCGCACTAGGACACCTAGAAGCAAGGCCGGAACCCCGGACGCCGTGAGAACGGCGATCCGGGGACGGCTTCGCCATCCGGAGTCTCAGGCGGGGCGGGGGCCTCGTTCCGGCGAAGTATCGCTTTCCATTCCGCCATTGGAGGCAGGAGGCTTGGGAGGTGCGGGCCTTCATCGACAGGCTGCCGGAGCCGGCTCGGGACGAACTGCGCACCGTCTCGGGCCAACCTCCAGAAGCTCGGCAGCGGAGCTGGAGCACAGCCGCTACCGCACCTTCCACGACCCCTACCCGACGAGCCGCTACCCAGCGGATGCGGAGCTAACGCCACGCTCGGAACGCTCGGCCGCGAAGAGGCCGACGCACAAGCCCGGAGGCGCGGGCGCCAAGGCGGCGAGCGCCGACCGGAAGCTGCGAGCGAAGTTGAACCGCCTTCAGCGCGCTGTTCGCCAGCTTCGGGCGGAGGTGAAGCGGGGGCGCTGACTCGACGCTCTGACCGAGGTGCGCGCGGACCCGGCGGTGTGGGAGGAGCGCCGGGTCCGCTCGAAGCCGCCGGGCTGCTGGCCCACGGGGGTCGCCCGCCTCGCCCCGCGGCGTCGAGCCCGCCTTCACTCGCAGAACGGCGCTCCGTTCAGCGACTGATCGCGTCCCTCGATCCCGGCACAATGACGGAGGCGCGCGAGTCGGCTCGCAAGCGAGCGCTCAACGCTCGACGCTGCCGCCCCGAGGGCGAGGTTGTGGAGCTCGTCGCGATCGCGGCGCAGATCGTAGAGTTCCCGCCCTCCCCCCCTGTAGCGGGCGTAGAGGTAGCGCGGCGTGCGGACCGCGCGCCAGTGCTTCTCGCCACCGGAGATCTCGGCGAGGATTCCACGGTCCTCGGGCCACCGGCCGGCTCCCCCGAGCAGTGGTCGAAGGCTCCGGCCGTCGAGCGTGCGACAGTCGAGCGCCTCCGCGCAAGACGGCGGGCTCCCGGCGTAATCGAGGATGGTCGCCGCGATGTCCTCGTTGGTGACGAGCTGGTGGGAGACGCGGCGCTGCCGATGCGGCCGGTAGCGCGGCGGTACCCGCACCGCGTAGGGCACCCGCAGCGCCGGCTCGTACGGCAGCGCCTTGCCACTCGGGATCCGATGCTCGCCGAAGAAGTAGCCGTTGTCTGAGAGGTAGAAGACGATCGTGCGCCCGAGCTCGCCGTCGCGCTTGAGCTCGCGCCGGAGCCGCCCCATCGCGCGATCGATCTCGAGATCGGCGCCGAGGGTGCAATGGAACCGACGTCGGAGGTCGTGGAGGTCCCGCCGGCTGAGCCGCGGCAGGTGCGAAACCATCTCCGGCTTGTCGGATACGTCGCGCTCGTTGTAGCTGGCCGAGCGCGGCAGGGGCACGTGCCGAAAGCGCCTGACCGCCTCGTAGTCGGGCGGGATCGGGTCGTTGCCCCCACAGCCGCGGACGTAGCTCGTGTGGGGGGTGTGGGGGGCATCGAAGCCGAGCCAGAGGAAGAACGGTCGGCTGCGGATCGAGCTGTCGCGGATGAAGCGCGTCGCCTGGCGGGCGAAGACGTCGGTCGAATAGTCGTGCCGGTCGCCTCCGTATGAGCGGAGCAGGCCCTGGTCGGAGACCTGGTAGCGGTAGTAGCGCTGCGTCCCGAGGAGGTTGAACCAGTAGTCGAAGCCGGGCGCCGGCCGCAGGCCCTCGCGGTGGTCGTAGCCGTTCATGAACTTGCCGACCAGCCCGGTGCGATAGCCCGCCCGCTGCAGCCAGACCGGGAGGGTGTCGCCGTTGTCGACCAGGTCGGGATAGCCCGGGGTGTCCCAGAAGACGCCGCTCGAGTGGGGGTAGTCGCCGGTCAGAAGCCCGGCGCGCGCGGGGCAGCAGAGCGGCGGCGCCGCGAGCCCGTTCGCGAACCGGGTCCCGCCGTCGACGAGCCAACGGAACGTCTGCGGCTGGAAGCCCGCCTTGAAGCTGTTGTCGGCCTGATCGTCGACGATCACGAGCACGACGTTCGGCGCCTCGGCGGTGGCTCGAGCATGGCCGGCGGCGGCGGCGTGAGCGCCGCCGACCGCGCCGGTGGCGATTGGGAGGAGGCTGAGGGCGCCGACGAGCAGCCGGGCGAGCGCTCGGGGCCCGCCGGCTGCGAGTGGGAGCCTGATCATGCGCACGACGGCTTCCGTGGACCGGCTCGACGACGACGCCGGGACCGGGGCGGCTCCGGGGCCGCGTTAGGCGGTGAGGCAGGCGGCATCCCAACCGACATACGACGGGCCGTGATCAGCTGTTGCCGACGTCGTCGCGCCGGCGCGGCCGCGCCCTTGACGCTGATCCGGCCGAGCTTTTTGACGTCGAGGTGGACGAGCTCGCCGGCGCGCCGCTTCTCATAGCGGCGGACGGGCTCGAGCGGCTCAAGGCGTGAGAGCTTGCCGAGCCCGATCCGGCCCAGGATCGCGGAGACGGTCGAGCTCGCCATCTCCAGCACCTCGGCGATCTCGGGGCCGCTGAAGCGCAGGTGGCGCAGGGCGGCGATCACCCGGACCCGGCGCTCGTCGGTGCGGTTGTGGACCTCGCGCGGCGCCGAGGAGCGGTCGCGAAGGCCGGCCTCGCCCTCGGCGAGGTAGCGGTCGGCCCACTTGCGCGCGGTTCGCTCGCTCACCTCGGCCGCTTTCGCGGCCTCGGCGAGCAACCATCTCTCTTCGACGATTCGTCTCGCCAGCCTGCGACGCTGGTTCAGGCTGAGCGCTGCATTAGCGTGGAGCTTCATCCGGTGACCTCCTCTGGAGCTGGGTGGGTGGACCCCCCCAGCCTCCAAGGAGGCCCGGATGAAACAACGTGCTTAGGAACTAGACCTAGCTCAGCGCTTGGCGCGACGAAGATGCTGACGACACTGCCCGGGCCCCTCAGGCGCTTGCCAACTCCTCGAAGGCCCCAGCGTGGGCGCCAAATCTTGTCCAACGGGGCCGGCCGGAAGCGCTACGGATCCTCCCCCGCGGCGGGAGGGGCGGTGGGATCTTCCTCCTCGCCGGGCCGCTCGCGCGCGATGTACTCCTCGACGAGGAGGAGGTTGTCGTGCGAGCGCTCGACCACGTTCAAGATGTCCTGCATGAGCGCGACTTCCTCGACCTGCTCCTTCACGAACCACTGCATGAACTGCTCGGCCCGGTACTCGTCGGTGTCGCGGGCGAGCTTGAAGAGCGCGTTGATCTCCTCGCCGACCCGCCGCTCCTGTTCGAGCGCCATCTTGACCGGCGCGACCGCGTCGTCGAAGCGCGTCTGCTGCGCCGCGATGTCGGGGATGCGTACCTCCTCGCCCACGTCGATCAGATAGCGGATCATCATCATCGCGTGCGTCCGCTCCTCCATGGCCTGGCGGTAGAAGAACGCCGCCAGCCGCGGCAGCGTCTCGGAGTCGTAGTAGACCGCCGCCCCGATGTACTGCATCGCGGCGGCGAACTCGTTCGCGATCTGCTCGTTGAGCGCGTCAGCGAAGCTCCGTTCAGCCATCCGGACGCGATCGTAATACGCCAAGCCGAAGCGCGCCCGACGGGATTCGAACCTGTGACCTTCGGTTTCGTAGATCGACGGCCAGCAGGCCGGATCGCTGGCATGTCCTCGACAGGTCCGGGCCGCTCGCGCAGTTAGCGATCTCGAGCGGCTTGCTTTTAGTGCCGATCGAACAATGGGTTGCTCTCCCCGGGTTGAAAAGCGGTCTTCGTGATGCGTCCGCGGATCGGAGCGTGGAAGCTGAGCGGGCGCCGGCGAGGCACCGAGCAGCGATTGGACGGAACGCCGCCTCCTGCAGGGCACCATGCGGTTCGTCGGGTCATTCGTCGGGCCAAACACCTACGGAAACAGCTGTCTACGACTCACGCGAGCAGAATTCTGCGTGAGGGCAAGCCGGCCCCGGAGAAGCGCAGATACGTGTCGACGCTCGCATTGCGCTTCGCGCGTCGATCGTGAGGATCTCGACCTCGGTGGCGACCGCGTCGTGGCCGCGGCGATCCTCCCGCTGCCCATCACGAAGGTCGCGTTTCGGCTTGCTTGCGCGCGACAACAGAGCTAGTTGTTAGGGCGATGGACGCCCCCTCGCCGCCCCGCCGAACCTCACCCCGCTCTCCCGCCGCCCACCCCGGGATCACCGTCCGCCACCGCCGGGGTTGCGCCGCCCCCGAGGCGCCCTGTAGCTGCTCGCCCGCCTACCAGGCGATGGCCTGGTCCGCGCTCGACAAGCGGCCGCTCAGAAGGACCTTCCCCAGCCTGCGCGAGGCCCGGGCCTGGCGCCAGGAGGCCCAGGTCGCGCTGCGGCGCGGCAGCCTCAACACCCCGTCGCGGCGGACCGTCGCCGAGGCCGGCGAGGAGTGGCTCCGGGCGGCAAGCCGGGGAATCGTTCGGACCCGCTCGGGCGATCGCTATAAGCCCTCGTCGATCCGCGCCTACGAGGCTGTCCGCCGCACTCCGCCGCAAGACCGCGCGCGCGTAGTGGGCCCGGTTTTGCCTCCGAGCTTGTAATTACATTGAGGCCCGGTGGCGGATCCGCCGAGACAACACACTCGGAGCCATACGCGGCGAATCCCATGAACAAGCTCAAACAGGGCTCCCGAGACGCCCTTTCAGCGCGACTTGACGCTCACTCTGGTGGGGTTGACGCTCGATTTTGGGGGCTTAACGCAAGAGGGGCCGGGCCCGAGTGCCCGGCCCCTCGATGGGCTGCTTTGAGGCTTGGCTAGCTGCCGATCGCGGTGCCCGCGAAGTGGCACGCGGCGGTCGGCCCGCTGTCGAGCGTGTACTCGAACTGGGCCAGGCCGCTGCCGTCGTTGGCATAGGCGACCACTACCCCGGTCCCACTATTGGAGACGGCGGTGAGGACCGCGCCTCCGGCCGGGGGCGAGCTCGGCCCGAGCGCCGTGTGGCCGGAGCCGAGGCTGTTGTTGGTGAAGCCGCTCGTCTCACTCACCACCTCGAAGCGGCTCGGCTCGCTCGCGAACAGCGTCGCGAAGGTGCACCCACCGCTGCCATCGGCGGTCGCTCGCAGCGTGAACCCGCCGGCGCTGACCGAGCCCGCCGCATTCGGGCGCAAGGCGAAGTTGAACGTCTTCGGGTTATTGACCGCGAACGCCAGGTCCTTCCTTCGCAGCGAGCCGTCCCTGACCTTGGTGCTGACGACGGCCCCCCTGTGGAGCTTCTTCTTCGTCACCGCGCCGTCCTTGATGTCGCCGGTGCCGATCCTCGCCGCCGCCCAGCTGATGCCGCCGATCGCCAGGAACAGCGCGACCGATGCGACGACCATCGCTGGCGATGGCCGAAATCGCCTCAACTGCCTCATTTGGCACTCCCTGCTGTCTGGGCCGGGGACCTTCAGGTGCCCGGCCTGCCTAACCGATCGGGTGATCCTTTCGATCCCTGGCGATCGTGTCAAGGGCCCGGGCTCGAGCGCCGGCCTCCGCTTCGGCTTGTCACCTTCGAGTGTTGAGCGCTGGCCTACTCCCGCAGCCCGACGGCTTCGAGGGCCTCGCCATGATCGTAGAACTCCTGGAGTCGGACCACCTTGCCGTCCTTCAGCGTCCCGACATAGGCGAACGCCTCGTTGAGCCGGACGCCACTGGCCTGGCCGCGCATCGGCACCGTCGCGAGCAACACGAACCGATCGCCGAGGTCGATGAGTTCCGAGGGCATCAGGTAGTTCTCATCGCCCCAGACCTCCGATGTGGCCGCCACGTATCTGCGGTAGCCCTCCCGACCCCGGTAGCACGGCTCGGCAAGCCCGGCCCGGACCCATTCGCGCCCCGGGTAGTACTCAAGCTCGGGGTGGTAGGCGATCACGAGCGCGTCGAGATCGCGCCGGTTATACGCCTCGGAAGCGAGCCGCACGGCACGCGACAGGGCCGCTCGGCGGAGGCGCGAACGCGGCGGGAGCTTGGCGATCACCCAAGAGGACGCCTCGATGAGCCAGGGAAAATGCAGGGAGAGACGCTCGTCGAGTGTCCGGGACGAGCGGTCACGGACTCGCAGCGGCTGGCGCACGATCTCCACGTTCTCCTGCGACATCGCCCCCGCAGTATCTCGCCGTCAGCTAAGCCGGGGAGATCAGTGTTGGCGAACCCAGCCGCCGAGGAGCCAGGCCCAGGAACGCTTCCCGCAACGCGGACAGCGCGTCCAGGAGCGTTTCAGCATCGCCCCGCAATTGCGGCAGTACGGCTTTTGCTTCACAGCCATCGGTCATCCTTCTCCTGCGACATCGCCTACTCCCGGAGCCCGGCGGCTTCGAGGGCATCTGGGCTTTCGCTGAACATCCGCACGCGGGCAATCCGACCGTCTCGCAGGGTGACGACGAAGTAGCGGCGCTGTTCCACGCTCGCTTGGCTGTCGGCTCCGATGCCCCATTCGTGGATCGCGACGAAGACTCGGTCTCCCCCGGCATCCCGTATGTCCGTGACCTCGAAGTGCCAGTCCTGCCACGAATCGGCCCAGGCGCGAAGGAACTCGCCCACTTCCCGCCCCCGGTAAACGCGTTTCTCCAGCCATCCGACCACCTCGGACATGTCCCATTCGATCGACGGATCGAATACGGCTTGGGGAGCCTCCGGATCGCCTCCACTGGTTGCGACGAATGCCCCCCGCACGATTTCGACGTTCTCCTGCGACATCGCCCGCGCAGTATCTCGCCGGAGCGAAGAAGGGACGGGCCTCACCTCGCCCTCGGGGTTTTGCCCGTCCTCGCCGATCCTCGCGCCTCGGGGGTGCCGCCGCCGACCGGGAGGT
>JBKPNB010000337.1:0-12879 GCA_046732395.1 Actinomycetota bacterium
GTCGTCGCCCTGACCGGGGTCGGCCTCTTCACCGGAAGCTCCGGCGCCCGATGGGCAGCTGTCTTCTTCGTAGCGCTGAACTCGATCGCGCAGATCGTCTGGTTCCCGGCCGCCCCGCTATGGGCGTTCCTGATGATCATCCTCAACGTCACGATCATCTACCAGCTGACGGCTCGCTGGGAAGCCTGAGACTCGCCGTCAGGAGCGCGCTGCGGGCGGTTGGCAGCTCGCCAATCCGTCCTGACCCCCGCGGGCGCAGGCGGCGCAGGCGGTTGAGGTCCATGGCGCTGTAGAGACCGAAGATCGCCTAGCCGCCGAGCGACCAGCCGTATACGGCCGGGATCCGGACGAAGCTCAGCACGACCCCGGTCCCGAACAGCGCCAACAGCAGCACGAAGTCGCGCCGGCGCCCCGGCAGCGCCCGCCACGAGCGGCACCAACTCGCCCACCGCCGGGCCCGGACCCGTCTCATCGGGCCACTCGCGCTTCGCTAAATGCCGCGTCTCACCATCCGCTGCCGCCCCACCCACGCCAGGACCGACCGATCGCGCGAACGCATCCTCATTCAGCCTCGACCTCCCGGCAACGCAGACCCCGACCCAACTCTCCTCCCCGCCCGACCTTCCCCTTCTCTCGTCCGGCTTCCGCCTCCCCCCTGAATGCGCCTGGAACTTGCCGACCACCCGACCGATCTATCGAGAGGGCGGGTGGTCGGCAAGGGCCAGGCGCATGGTTGAGCCGTTTGCGGCCCGTTTTATGGCAGGCATCCCTGCCGTCGTAGTGGCGTTCGCGTGATCGTTGGGTTGCCACGACGGTAACCGCCACGGGGTCCGCGATTGGCCGAAGTCAAACCGGGACGATGGCCCACTGGGTTGGTCGATTTCCCGTCGCCCGGTACGTAGGAGGAGATGTCACGTCCTCGTGCCTTCACCGTGGATGGCGACCGCGCCTAACTCCGCAGATCGCGTGGCCGTCGCGGCACTTCGCGACGCGCTCGGCGAGGCCCGGCGCGCCGGCGACGGCCGCTCGCCGTTCGCGATTGTCTCGACTTGCCTGGACCAGCTCGGGGTGTTGCCGGTCGCCCAGCGCCGGCGGCCCGCCTCGCTAAGAGACGCTCGGGACGAATGGCTTCGGCGGATCGAAAGCTCGCGTCGCAGCGACAGCACGCTCGTCGCCTATAGGGTCGCCCTGGAGGACCTCATCGCCTGGTCGGACCGCCAGACCGAGGGCGTCGACCCCTTTGCGGAGCGAGCGATCGTCTCCTACCTCGACGACTACCGCCGCCGCGCTCGCCCCGCGCCCGCCACCTACCACCGCCGCTTCATCGTCCTGCGGCGCTTCTTTCGCTGGCTCTCGGGCCACGAGGGCGTCCCGAACCCGCTCGAGGACCTGGAGGCTCCTCGCAAGCCACAGCAGGTCGCCGACTGGCTGACGCCGAAGGAGTTCTCGCGACTCCTCGAGGCCGCCGCCGAGCCCCCTCGTCGGTACCGCGGCCTCGCCGAGCGCGACTGGCTCGTGCTCCTGGCGCTGACCTTGACCGGGCTTCGCCGCTCGGAGCTGATCGCCCTCGACTGGGGCGACCTCGACCTCGACGGTCCTTCCCCCTGGCTGCTCGTCCGCTCGGGGAAGGGCGGACGGCCGCGGCGCCAGCCGATCGCGGCGGCACTCGTTCACGAGCTTCGCGAGCTGCGGACGGCGACGAACCCGCCTCCACACTCACCCGTCTTCCGCGGGCTTCGCGGGGGGCGCCTCCAGCCAACGGTTCTCGCCGCGATCATCTCTCGCGCCGCCGCGCGTGCCGGGATCGAGAAGCACGTCACCGTTCATACCCTGCGGCACACCGCCGCGACCTGGCTTCGCCAGGCGACCGGCGACGCGCGACTCGTCGCCGAGTACCTCGGCCACGCCGACCTCTCGACCGTCCACCGCTACGCGCACGTCGCGCCGGGCGAGCTCGACGCCGCGGCGAGCGCGATCGCCGCCCACGCCGGCTTGCCCTCATCCGCCGCCGCTGCTAGTTTCGCGGCCGCGGCACGGAGCGATGCCGGCGAGCCACCGAGCGAAAGCCGGGCGCCCGAGCCGAGCGGTTCCCTAGAGATCGCCGAAGGTCGCCTGTTCAGTTGCGAAACGTGACGAGTCCCTAGCTTCTCGCCCCATAGAGAAACCCCGCCTGAGCGGGGCTTCTCCTTAGCAGGCCTGTAAGCCGGATTCTGTCTGGCGCAGCCATCCATCTCGCCGGGGCCTGCGCCCCGGGGGCGACTCGGGCCTTGGCCGTCGCCGTCCTGCGGCCTACCTGGATCTCGCCGGGCCGGGTCGTCGATCCTGCTTGGCCTTGCACCGGGCGGGGTTTGCCCTGGCGCGCCGCGTCACCGCGGCGCCGGTGCGCTCTTACCGCACCATTTCACCTTTGCCTGTACGCCGCTCACGTGAGGCGGCGCCATCGGCCGTGTCGTTTCTGTGGCACTTTCCCGCGGGTTTCCCCGGGTCGGGGTTACCGACCGCCCGTGCCCTTTGGTGTCCGGACTTTCCTCGAGGGGCCTTCACCTCCCGCAGCTGCGTGGCCTGCGGGTTCCAGTCTAGACGGGATTCGGGGCCGTCCCGCCGAGTCCCGACGGCCCGGGTGTTCGCCTGCGCTAGCCGAGCTCGGAGCCGCAATCGCGGCAGGCGCCGTCGGCTTCGAGCGCGCCGCCGCAGACGAGGCAGGACGCCGTCCCACGGACGCACAGCTCGCGCCAGGCGGCGAGGACCGAATCCTCGAGCGTGCGCCCACCCCGCTCGACGCGCGCGGCGGCGAACAGGCTCGCAGGCTCCGGCGCCGCCGGCGGGGCTGTAGCGGTTCCGCTCATCCGACCTTCCTGAACACCCCGACGACCCGGCCCAGCACCTGCGCGTCCCGAGTCCGGATCGGCTTGTAGCCCCGGTTCTCCGGCTGGAGGCGGACCCCGTCGGCCTCGCGGTAGAGGCGCTTGACGGTTGCCTCCTCGCCGAGGAGGGCGACGACGATGTCCCCGTCCGGCGCGTCCTCCTCCGAGCGGACCACGACGTAGTCGCCGGCGAGAATCCCGGCGTCCTTCATCGAGTCGCCCTTGACGCGGAGGATGAAGTCCCCGTCGTCGCCGCCGATCACCGCCGGGACCTGGAGGTAGTCCTCGATGTTCTCCTCGGCGAGCACCGGCTCGCCGGCCGCGACCTCGCCGACGATCGGCAGCCCCTGATTGCGGACCGCCCGCTTCGCCCGCTCGACCAGCACCTCGATCGCCCGGGGCTTCGTCGGGTCGCGGCGCAGGAGGCCGATCTTCTCGAGGTTGGCGAGATGCGCGTGCACCGTCGAGGGCGACCCGAGTCCGACCGCCTTGCCGATCTCGCGCACCGTCGGCGGATAGCCGTGCTTCGACGCGTAGCGGCGGATGAAGTCGAAGATCTCCTTCTGGCGCTTCGTGAGGTCCACTTACTCGCTTCCTTTCGGATCCTGCGGGTTGCTCCCGCTACCGGAACACACGTTCGGAGAGTACGACGTCCGCCGGACGGATTCAAGGGCCGGCCTTCGCCGTCTAGAATCGATCGTCCCTCAGGCGCCTGTGGCGGAACTGGTAGACGCGCAAGGTTGAGGGCCTTGTGACCCTCACGGGTCGTGGAGGTTCGACTCCTCTCAGGCGCATTCAGAAGTCCCTGCAAACCCGATACATCTCCATCTCATCGCGATCCGGAAGACGGGTAGGCCGCTTCTGTACGAGGTTCCAAACTGGTTCCGTTTGCGGTTTAGTGCTTTCGGTGGGCGACGGTCACGCATTCTCCGGCTCGACGCTCGCTTCCGCAGCTTGCGCAAGGGGGAGTGCACGAACCCGAGGGTCGCGTCCCCGTGAAGACTGTTGCTCCTCGTCCACAGCGAGTGTTTCCCCGGCCGGCATCGCCGCCTCGGTGGGCTCATCAGAGAGGAGCTAAGGCGGCTCGCCGAGGCACAGCGGCGACGGCAGCGCGGTTAGGCCGGTCGGAGCGTCGACGCCCCCCTCTGGCCAGTGGGGTCGGTAGGCGGCTGTGCACCGCCTACGGTCATCGCTGCGGCAACGGCACGTTGACGGGTCAGCGGCGAGCGAGTCGGCGTCCGCTCTCTGTGTTGGGAGGGGTGTAGTTGAGTTCGTAGTGGTGGTAGAGGGCCGACTCGTCGGCCTGGGAGAGCTCGTCGCCGTGCTGTTCGATATTCGGCGCGGACTTGATCTGCTCCTTGGCGACCGATACCTGCAGTTCATTCGGACCTACGTTGATCCCACCCAGCGGAACGAAGGTCAAGTGCCGGCCGATGAACCCCTCCTTGACGGTCGCGAACTGCGGCTCGTCGTTCTCGACATCGACGTACACGTCCTGCAACTTGCCGATTCGCTCGCCGGTGCGATCCACGAGCATCTTGCCGTGCCAGTCGGCAACGTTCCACTCGGCGTCTCGCTGGTGCTCTGTCATGCGAAGCCTCCGCTTCTTCCCTTCGTGAGCTCGCGACCGCCGATTTTAGAACCGGCTCGACCACACATCCAGCGGCGTCAGCGGATGGCTGGAACGCAGCTGCCGCGGCCCTTCGGCAGCCCTGCGGAGACGACCGGATTGGACGAGAGTGCTCCACGGCGTTGGTCGGGAGCGGGTTACGTCGCGCCCGAACAGCTTCCTCTACCGCTACGTCCCACGCACACCGGGCGACCTGGAGCATGGGCGCCTGGAGGCACTCCGGGTGCGCAACGACGGTCACCCGATCACCTTCGCCACCCAGAAGCCGCTCAACAGCCCGGATCAATTGGCGCTCCACGCCTACGGAAACACGTTCAAGACCCGCTCGACGGCAACACGCCGTTCAACGCGAACGATCTGGCGAAGGCCGCCCACGCGACGCCGTTCAAGCGGCCCGAGAACGGGCAGTTCAAGCCAGACTCGGATTTCCGTCGGTTCTTCTTCGACGAGACCGGGGACACGAACGCGACCAGCCCCGAGAACAGCACCGCCGGCGGCTGGTGCTCGGTGTTCAGGCTGACCCAGGACAGCCCCGAGGCGAACAGCGGTCGGCTGTCCCTGTTCTACAAGTGCGATCAGGCCCACGCCGGCTTCGACAACGTCACCTTCCTCTCGAGGAACCAGGTGACGTTTGTCGAGGACCCCGGCGACACGCTGCACTCGCAGCGAAACGCGCTCGACTCCGGCTACGCGCTCGACACCCGGACCGACTACTCGCAGCCCGGGACCCATCCGCTGCGGTGGCTGGCCGAGGGCCGCGATGCCTCAGCGACGATCGACTCCGCCAACGGCGGGTTCGGCAAGAACGACGGCGACAACGAGATCACCGGGGTCCACGTCTCAAACGGCGACCCATCGATGAAGGGGATCCTCGGTGCCGTCGTGCCCGACCTCGGGAGCGGGACGTGGCGCTGGTTCTACACCCAGCAGCACGGCGACAACCCCACCTACGAGGTGTCGCTTCGGCCCTAGGCAGCAGGCGTGAGTCGCCGGGAGGCGCGTGCCTCAGCGGCGGTTTTTTCGGACCGCCGCTCGCGTTTGGTCGAGCGCGTTCGCCACCAGCCCCAGCTCGTCGCCTCTAGCTCCGCCTCATGCTTGCTGTCGATGTCAACCCTCCTCGGTCGTTCGGCTTTCGTCCGCCGCTCTCGTGCCATCGTTACGGGCTTCGATCGCCTTCACGGTCTTCGCCAACGCCCCTCCCAAGACGCGCTTGCCGAAGATCGCGAGCACGGCGCCGAGCGCCCGTCCCTTGAGGTTCTTGCCCTCGCGCACCACTACGGCGTCCACGGCGGTTGTCCCATCGGGCTGCCGCGTGAAGGTGTAGGTGTGGCCCGACTTGCCTCCCCAGGTGTTGGAGTCGGTGGTGGTCATCACGATGCGGTTGGGATCGGACCAGTCGTAGCGCAGGCGCTCCCACACGCCGGCGGAGCCTTCGGTGACGTCGGCGTGATCGGGGCCCTGGTCGTGCACCTCGAGGTACTCGTCGGCGCTGTTTGGAAACAGCTCCGAGCGCCCCGGCCCGAAGTCGGTGAGCGCCGCGACGAACTGCTCGGGCGTCGCGGTGGTTGTCGCTTTGAGGTGGATCGTGGCCATGTGCGCTCCTTGCTTCGGGTAACTCGGTTCACGGTCGCGGGTCATCGCCGGCCAGGAAGGCGTTGACCTCGGCGGCTACCTCGGTCGGGTACTGGAGAGGAACCCATGCGCCGCGTCGGGGTAGATCCGAATCTGCGGATTGCGACTCGGGGCGCTCGCGCTCTCACACCGCTGCTCCCGCGGCGGCCCTCGCCTCGGCGTCGACCGGATCGGTGATGCGGCCGCCCAGCGCGAGCGCGAGCAACATGCCCGCGACCGCCCAGCCCGCCAGCACGAGAATCGGGCCGAGGATCCGCGCGCCGTCGAAGAAGAGTGCCGACCGCGCAAGGTCGACACTCGCGCCCGGCGGCAACACGCCGCCGATCGCCCTCCAGAAGCCGGGCAGAAGAGGCCGGGCGAAGGGCCCACCTGAGGCGGCGTTGCCGAGGATCACGAAGACGAGGATCACGAGTCCGGTCCCTGCTGGGCCGAGAGCGGCCTGGATGCCTGCGGTTGCGGCGCCGCTGGCGAACATGGTCAGCGCGGCGATCGCGCACAGCGCGACCACATGCCCGGAAAACACGCCGAAGCTCGCGCGCAGGATGACGACACTGAGGATCCCCGCGACGAGGCTGAACCCCGCGAGCGCCCCGATCCGCGCGGCCGCGCGCTGCCGGCTGGGGCTGCGGGGGCTCCCGATCAACCCGATCAGCGTCGAGGCGATGTAGCCGCCGAACACCCACGCGATCATCGCGTAGAACACGGCGGTGCCGTTGGCGTCCTTGAGCGGCAGCGGCTTGACGTCGGTGACGCGGACGGCTGGCCCACCCTGTGCAGCCGCAGCCCGGTTAAAGGTCTCTTCCAGGGCGACGGCAGTCGCCCGGTTTGCGGCGGAGGCGACGAACAGGTGGCTGGTGGATGCGTCGTAGGCGCCGTAGACCTCGCGATCGTCGATCTGGGACAGCGCATCGGCGCGGGAGGAGGCCTGCCGCGCATCGAGCGGGTCACCGGGCAGCCGGTCGAGCTGTACCGCAACAGCCGGCGGGCCGACGACGGCCACCGGAACGTGGTGTGGCATCGGATCGTGGAAGGCGCCGACGTAGGAGAACGCGAACGCGAGCGTCAGCACCAGCGCGGGGAGCAGCACGATCGCGACGGCCTTCGGCGTGGCTGTGGCGTTCGCGATCAGCGGTCCAGGGCCCCGAGCCGCTCCGCCACTAGTCCGGCGCCAGTCATGACGAGTTGTCGGCGATCGCGTCGAGGACGATCGAGGCGTACCGCGCCGGCGCTTCCTCCCAGATGAAGTGGCCGCCGTCGATGATCGCGACCCGGCTTCGGGGTAGCCGCGCGTCGAGAAACTCGGCGTTGGCGACCGGAACCACCGGATCGTCGCGGCCGTTGATGATCGTGACCGGCGTCGTGATCTCCGCCAGTAGCGCGGCCAGTGCCGGCAGCTCCTCGGGATACCTGCGGACGTAACGCATCGATTCGACGAAGCGGTCGCCGTCGTAGCAGTGCAGGTAGTCGGCGCGAATTTCGTCGGGCACGCCACCCGCGATCGTGTCGACGGCCGCGGCGACGATCGCGCGCGCGTCCATCGCGCGGTACTTGTCGAGGTCGGGGTCGAGCACCCACGACGCCAGCGGCTCGCCGAGCTCGAGCGGAACCGCTGCCCCACCGGTGCCCACGATCACGCTCGCGAGCCGCTCGGGATGCGCGGCCGCGGCGAACAGGGCGGCCGAGGTCCCGACGTCCGGCGCGACGATGTGGGGCGTGCCGAGGTCTGCCTCGGCGATGAGCTGGGCCAGAAATCCGCCCATCGCTCGTGGAGACAGGAGGTCGTCTCGGCGCTCGGAGGCGCCGAACCCCGGCAGGTCAACCGCGAACAAACGGGCATTCCCGGCGAGCGCGTTCCAAATCGGTGCGAACGCGTAGACGCTCTCGGGCCAGGGGCTGGTAAGCAGCACCGTCGGCTCCCGCGAACCGCCGCTATCCGCGTACCGGATCCGGACTCCACCGACAGTCTGGAAACGGACTTGTGGGGTCGTTGCCGACATACAGGGCCTCTCAGCGGCCCGGCTCGTTGGGGTTCGGCTCGAGTGGCGTGACGGTGGTCTGCATCCACTGTCGAGCGGGACGCCGCCGTGAAGACCGTCGAGTTGTGCTTCGCTGTCGGCGCGCCACAGAGCGACCGCCTTTCTCTCCCCAAGTGCGACGGGTGGCTTCCAGCGCCGCACGAGATGGCCCTGACGAGCCAGGTCTGCGGAGGCGGCCGCCTCGGCGCCCACGCGCTCTTTGACCGCGGAATGCGGTGTTCCCTTCGGAAGATTCAGCTCGAACTCGACGAGGAACCCCACGCTTCACGCGGAAGGCACGACGACGCCCTTGGCCTCCGCCATGTAGCGGTCGGCGGCCGCGGAGGCCTCTTCCGGGGCGCTCCCGCTCTGGCGGGCGTCCATGTAGGCCGCGTACCAGTCCCACCAGTCGTGCGGCGGGGCGACCGCCTCGAAAGCGCCGTGGCGCTCGGAGGTCTCGTGCAGCAGGTCGGCGAGGGCCGCGACGTCCATCAGTCCTCCCACTCGCGGCCGGGGAGCCGGGTCGTGACCTCCTGGAGCTGCCAGGCATTGCCGTCGGGGTCGCTGAACGTCGCCCGCGCGAAGTACGAGCGGCCCGGCGAGTCGAAGCCCGGCGGCCGCGCCTCCTGCACCTCGCTGACCTCGACGCCGCGGCTGATGAGATCCGCGCGGGCGGCGTCGATGTCCCTGACGACGAGGATCATCGCGGCAGCGGACCCCGGCTCTGCCGCCGTGCCGCCCTTGCCGAACTGGATCGAGCACCCCGAGTGGGGCGGGGTGAACTGCACCGTGCGAACCTCGTCGCTGACGACGAGATCGATGTCGAAGCGCCAGCCGAGGCTCTCGTAGAAGCTCTTGGCCCGATCGACGTCCGAGACGGGCAACGTCACGACCTCGAGGTTCATGTCGACGCCCAGAGCGCTCTGCGTCTCGCTCGTCGATTCACTGCTCACGTCGGTGTCACTGGCCATCTTGACCTCCATTCCCGTTCGAGTCTGGTCGGCGAAGGCGACCGCCGGAAGGTCGAGCCTCTCACCGGGAGACGGGCAAGTCAACTCATTCTGTGAAGAATCGGTGAACGTGCCAACAACCTCGGTCCCTGGCGATAGGTTCACGTGGGACGAGCCGCGATACGGAGGCCAAGATGAGCATGACCGAGCTGGGCGAAAGTGGCTCGACTGTCCGCAACCGGCCTGGAGAGGAGCTTTCGACATGAGCGCCGACTACGACGTCATCGTCCTCGGCGGCGGCGCGCCGGGGGAACACTGCGCCGCGGCGCTGGCTGCCCGCGGACTGCGCGTTGCAGTCGTCGAGCGAGAGCTGGTCGGCGGTGAGTGCTCCTACTGGGCATGCATCCCGTCGAAGACGCTGCTGCGCCCGGGCGAGGCGGTGCACGCCGCGCGCGAGGCGGCAGCGAGGGCGGAGGTCGACGTCGAGGCGGCGCTCGCCTGGCGGGACTTCATGGTCTCGAACTACTCCGACGCCGGCCAGGAGAGCTGGCTCGCCGACCACGGGATCGACCTGCTGCGTGGCAGCGGCCGCCTCGCCGGTCCGGGCGTGGCTGAGGTGGATGGCATGCGCCACACCGCCGACAACATCGTTCTGGCCAACGGCGCGGATCCGTCCATGCCCCCGATCCCGGGCCTCCGCGACCTCGATGGCATCTGGACCAACCGCGAGGTCACCGGCATGAAGGCCGTGCCGCGCCGCCTGCTCGTACTCGGCGGCGGCCCGGTCGGGGTCGAGATGGCGCAGGCCGTGCGCCGGCTTGGCGGGGAGGTGGCGCTCGTCGAGGGCGCCGAGCACCTCCTGCCCCGCGAGCCCGAACCTCTGGGAGACGCGCTCGGCGAGGTCCTGCGCCGTGACGGGGTCGAGCTCGCCCTCGGCGTGCGAGCGAGCGCGGCGCGGCGCGACGGCGATGAATTCGTCCTCCAGTTCGACGACCGCCCCGAGCTACGCGGCGACCACCTGCTCGTCGCCACCGGTCGCCGCCCGCGGGTCGAGGGGATCGGCCTCGAAACCGTCGGCATCGATCCCGACCCGCACGGGATTCAGGTTGACGAGTACATGCGGGCAGGCGAGTGCCTCTGGGCAATCGGCGACGTCAACGGAATCTGGCCGCTGACCCATGTCGGCGAGTACGAGGGCGACGTGGTCGCAGCGAACCTCGCGGGCGAAACGCATCCCGCGAACTACGAAGCCGTTCCGCGAGTCACCTACACCGATCCACAGGCCGCGGCTGTCGGCGCGGTCGAAGGGCAGTACAGCGCCACCGCGCCCCTGTCAGAGGTGCCGAAGACCGCGACCTATACGCGCGCCTACGCCGAATCCAACGGGTTCTTGACGCTGCTCAGCGACGGCGAGCGCCTGACCGGCGCCTACGGGCTCGGACCCGAGGCCGGTGAGTGGATGCAGCAGGCGACGCTCGCAGTCCGGGCGCACGTCCCGCTCGAGGTGATGAGCGACACGATCCAGCCGTTCCCGAGCTTCTCCGGAATTTACGAGCCGGCACTGATGGCGCTTCGCATGGAGATCGCCGACATGCCCCCGCCGGTCAAACCGATGGCCGCGCAGATGGCGAGCTCATTGGGATGACTCCTGCGCAGTGCGAGCCCGAGCTGCTGGGCCAAACCGTCGTCCTGATCGGCGGCAGCGCAGGCATCGGGCTCGAAACCGCCCGGCGAGCGCGCGCCGAGGGTGCTGAGGTCGTCCTGACCGGCCGCAATCGCGAGCGCCTCGAGCAGGCGGCGACGGATGTAGAGGCGCGCAGTACCGCGGACTTCGACGCGACCAATTCGGCTGCGCTCAAGCAGTTCTTCGATGGCCTGCCGGACCCGATCGACCACGTGATGGTCACCGGGCCAGGCCCCAGTTATGGGCCGCTCCTCAAGATGGACCCGGATCAGGTGCGGGAGGTGATCGGCGACCACGTAGTGCTCTCGCTCGAGGTTGCCCGCAACGCCGCCCCCAAGATGAGGCCCGGCGGCACGCTGATCTTCATGGGCGGGACCGGCGGCCGAAAGATCAGTCGCGAGCTCGGGATCGTCTCCGCAGCCACCGCCGCGCTTCCTCCGTTCGTGGCGGCGCTCGCGCTCGAGCTTGCCCCGGTTCGCGCCAATCTCATCGCCGCCGGCTTCGTCGACACTCCGCTGTCGGCCTCGCTGCTCGGCGACGAGCTGGAAGCGCGCCGCCAGGAGCTCCGCGACACCCTCCCGATCGGCCGCGTCGTCGAGCCCGAAGACGTCGCCGCGCTCGCCGTTCACATCATGGCCAACACGGCGCTCACCGGCGCGACGTACGACGTCGACGGCGGGCAGCAGTTCGTCGCCTAGGCAGGTGGGGCGAGCGGCGGCTCGGCGTCGTCGTAGATGCGGGCGGCGGCGAGCTTGCCGCTCTCGCCCAGGACATAGACGGCGACTCCGGCCCCGGCAGCAGGTCCGTCCGGCTCCACCGCACGACGTTGTATTCGAGAGCACACGAGCGCCCGTCGTCGGTGACCGAGCAATGCTCGAGCGGGATGCCGCCCTCGTTCGAGAACAACCACTCGTAGAACTCCCGCAGGCCCTCGGGGCCCCGGTGGACGTAGTCGGTGCCGGCGGGCTCGCGGGCGTAGGCGCCGGGCTCGAACGAGGCCACGATCGCGTCGAGGTCGCCGGCGGCGAGCGCCCGCTGGTAATCGCCGACGACGTCCGGCTGCCGAAGCTCAGGGTCGGGCTGGAGCACGGGCGGGCGGCTCGCGTGCCGGCCCGTCAGCGGCCAGTTGCTGTAGTAGACCCGCACCTCTTCCATTCGTGCGTCGGGTCTTCGGTCGGCGACGATGGCCACCGGGAGATCCACCCGCCCCTCCTCGCCGCCGAGGTGGAGGACCGCCTCGCCAACGCTGCGACGCTCGGTCGCGACGATGCCGATAGCGGCCCACCGACGCCAGCTCAGGTGGCTATGTTCGCCCGGTGGAGCTGAGGCCCTACGCCGAGGAGGACCTCGCGCTCACCGAGGCGCTCGAATGCGACCCCGAGGTCATGCGCGAGCTCGGCGGTGCGGTGCCTCGGGAGGAGATCCCCCGCGTGCATCGGATGCGAGTCGAGACCGCCGCCAACGATGGCTGGTATTTCGCGATCGTCCCCGAGCCCGAGGGGCCGGCGGCGGGTCAGATCGGGATCTTCCAGCGCCAGCACGACGGCGGGACGATCGACGAGCTCGGCTGGATGGTGCTGCCCGAGTTCCAGGGCCGAGGCATCGCCACCGCCGCGCTCGGCCTCCTCCTCGAGCGAGCTCGGGCCGCGCGGCGCTTCGAGAGGCTCCACGCCTTCCCCGCAGTCACCAACGGGCCGTCGAACGCGCTGTGCCGCAGGTTCGGCTTCGAGCTGATCGACCAATCCGACGTCGAGTTTCGCGATCGCCCGCTGCGCGTCAACCACTGGGTGCTCGACGTCGGTCGCTGAGTTGCCGTCCCTCCAACCCCGAGGCCGCGAGCTCGAGCGGCTCGAGCAGCGACGCCAGGAGCGCTAGGGCCGCTGAGCTTTCCAGTAGGCCTTCATCCGCCCGCGGTACGCCTTGGGCTTCTCGGCGTAGAGGCGCTCACCGAGCGGGATGGCGACTGCGAGGAGCTCCTCCTGGCGGGTCTCGATCGCCGATCCGAGCCTCGCCCCATCGTCGGCTGGGAAGCGATCCGGTCGACGCCGAGCGTCGTCCGCCAACACCGAGAGGTCATGGTGGTCGCCGAGAAGATCGGAAAGCT
>JBKPNB010000338.1:0-4243 GCA_046732395.1 Actinomycetota bacterium
GCGACGGACGCGACGTCGCCGTCTCGGCGATGCACCATCTCTGGAAGCACGAGATCGATCTCGGAGGTGGGATGGATCTACGCAAGGAAGAGGCGAAGAACCGCGACGCCTACCACGCGAACCCCGCCCGGTACCTGCGCAGCGGCCGCAGCATCTTCCTGCCGAAGCGGCTGGCGAGGGCTGCCCGGGAGTGGGCTCGGCTCGTCGACCATACGATGCGGAAGGGGCCAGAGCTGCTCGGTAGGAATTACGCCGAGGTGCGCTACGAGGCTCTGCTCGACCATCCGGAACGGGAGCTCGCGCGCCTGCTCTCGTTCCTCGGCGCTGCGGGCGACGATCGGACCGTCGACGCCTGCGTCGAGGCCGCCAGCTTCGAGCGCTGGAGCAGGGGCCGCGAGCGGGGCCGGGAGGACTCCACCCATCTGATGCGCAAGGGGATCTCAGGCGACTGGAAAAACGTCTTCACCGATGGGGATCGCCGCCGCTTCAAGGCGAACGCGGGAAGGATGTTGATCGAGCTCGGCTACGAGCGCGATGCGAATTGGTGAGTCGAGTGCGACTAGACTCACAGACGTAACAGTGGAATCGAACATCGAAAGCGCGCAGCCGAGCAACGACGAGCTTCTCGAGGCCCTATACCGCACCGACCGGTGGCTCCGGAAGATCAACAAGGCGATCAAGAACGGCCCGCCGGAGGATGAGGAGGCGAAGGAGAAGTTCGCACTTCAGCTGAGGCGGGCACGTCGCCAGATCAGAGCGAACAAGCCACTGCTGGGTGGCGGCGACGAGGACGTGGACGTCGCCGGCAGCGCCTTCGGGGGTGGCGACGAGGACTAGACCTCGGCGACCCGGCGGGTCCAGGGGCGAAATGTGAGCAGTCCCAGGATCACCAGCACGCCGAGGGTGATGAACGGGGCCCATGTGTAGAGCGTCGAGCCGGCCGCCTCCGGCCACGTCGGCGCCGACGGGTCGATCATCCACACCCGAGCCTGGACGAAGAGGGGGACGATCGGGTTCCACGCGGCGATCGCCCGGAACAACTCGCCCCTGACGATCTCGTACGGAAAGACGACGCCGCTGGTGAGGAAGAGGATGCGCCCGTAGAGACTCCAGACCAGCGCGGTGTCGCGCCAGTGGGCAAAGAATGCAGCGAGCACAAAGCCCACCACCACGGTGCACAGCAACAGGTAGAGCAGCATCACGGGAAACAGCAGCCAGGTGAGGGTCGGCTTGACCCCGTCGCCGAGAACCCAGGCGAAGGCGACCGGCAGGGCGATGCCCAACACGAGTATCGCCGAGAAGATCCCGCTGAGGACGACGATCGGCTTCGGCACCCGGACGTTGACCATCGCTCGCTTCTGGAACAGCGCCCTCATCGCGTTCCTCGTCCCCTCGCGAAAGCTTCGGAAGAGGATCACGTTGAGCATCAGCATCCCGACGTAGTTGGGGATCGTGCCCCCGAACCGAAGCCCCCGGGTGAAGATCAGGTACAGGACCAGGGAGTAGGCGACGGGCTCGATGATCCCCCAGGCAAGGCCGAGCGCCGTTTCCGCGTAGCGGCGGCGAAAGTCGAACACCGACGTCTGCCACATCAGCTCGAGCGTCTTCGCCCAGCGGGGACTCTCCTTCAGGCTCTCCTGTCGGGGAAGCGCGACCTGCCCGGCGGGCGTCTCGCCGGCGCTCATCGGGCGGCCGCCTTGCGCCGCCCCTCCAGTTCCAGCCTCACGCTGTGCCCAGGCCCGTTCGAACCCAACGGCTTGCCGCCCTCGGCGACGGAGAACTCGACCGACGTGGGGGCCGAAACAGGGCGATTGCGCCCGGTCTTGGTGGTGTTCAGCAAACCACAGTTGAGTGTGTACGTCCCGGCCGCCAGGGCGCGCTCGATCTCGAGCCGAAGCCGGGCCCTCTCGCCGCCGCGAAGCCGGCCCGCGTCCCCGTCCGTCAGCGGTATCAGCGCCGGGGTGAGGATCCCGCTACCGTCCTCTGCGCGGACCTCGAGCCGCAGCTGAGGCTCCCGGATGTTCCTCATGACCTCGATCTTCGCCTCGAGCGCGATCGGCTCGTCGGGGTCCTGGCGCTCGGGGTCGATCACGCGGAGATTCGCGATGTTGGCCCGCATGGCCTCCTGATCGACCTCCTCGTCGAGGGCTGGGACGTCCTCCACTTCGATCCCCAGCGCCTCCTTGTAACGCGCAACGACTTCCGCGGGATCGCCCTCGGCTTCGATCCTCCCCCGGTCGAGCCAGATCGCCCGGTCGCACTCCCGCTCGATCTGACCCATCGAATGCGTGACCATGACGATGGTCTTGCCCTGTTCGTTGAACCGCTCGAGCAGATGCCCGGCCTTGGCCTTGAACGCCGCGTCGCCGCCCGAGAACGCCTCGTCGAGGAGGACGATCTCGGGATCCATCTCCGTCATCATCCTGAAGGCGAGGCGGGCCCGCATCCCGGAGGACAGCTTGCGCAGCTCGATGTCCTCGAAGCCGTGGAGCTCGGTGAAGTCGATGATGTTCTGAAGGCGGGACTTGATCGTCTCGCGCCGCAGGCCGAGCAGAAGCCCCTTCATGATCACGTTCTCTCGCACCGAGAGGCTGCCGTTGAACCCGGCCCCCATGTCGGCGAGCGAGACGGAGTCGCCGCGCACGAACACGTCCCCTTCGTCGGGTTCGTAGATCTTCGCGAGCAGCTTCAGCAGGGTGCTCTTGCCGGCGCCGTTTCGACCGATCACGCCGAACACCTCGCCGGCCCGGACCGAGAAGCTGATTTTGTCGAGGACCCGCAGCTCGCGGTACGGTCGCTTCAGCGGCACCCGCCATCTTCTGTGGCTCGGGGGCTCGGGAATCCGATAGACCTTGGTCACCCGATCCGCTGCGAGCACGATCGGCGGTTCACCCACCTGACCAAGTATAGAAGGGCTACGCGCCCGTCGCTCCCGTCGGCGCGAGGACGATACTATACCCAGGTGGTGAGCACCCAGACTCAACCGGCCGAGCGCGCCGATACTTCGAGTGCGGTTGCAGCCAACATGATCTGGATCTTCTCGGCGGGCGGACGCAGCGGCACGTCCTGGCTCGCCAAGATGATTGCCTCCACGCTCGACGGAGGGAAATGGAACGAACCGCTCGTCGGCAAGATGCTCGGTGAGTTCTACTTCCGGCGAATGGCACGAAACCCGAACTTCATCTTCGCCGACGTTTATCGTGACTCGTGGGAGCAGGCGATCCGCAAGCTGCTCATCGACGGAGTCCTCGTCCGCTATCCCGATGCCGCCGAGCGGCGCGTCATCGTCAAGGAGCCGACCGGGTCGATCGGCTCGCCGCTGATCATGGGAGCCCTTCCCGAGAGTCGCATGGTGTTGATCGTCCGCGACCCCCGCGACATCGTCGCCTCGGTACTCGACGGGCACAAGGAGGGAAGCTGGAGCGCCAGGGAACGACGGTGGGTGCGACGCTCGAGCAACGCCGAGGTCGGGGGTAGCGTCGAGCCGGTGGTCGCCACTCGTCAGGGCGCGCGCGATTCCCCGAGGATGACGAGGCGCCGCGCCAAGAACGTGATGGAGCATCTCAACCACGCTCGCAGCGCGTACGCTGCACACCCGGGGCCGCGGTTTCAGGTGACCTACGAGGAACTGCGGGCCGATACACACGGGACGATGCGTCGTTTGTTCAGCGCGCTCGATCTCCCGATTGACGAGAGCAAGATCGAACTCGGCGTCGAAGCGCACTCTATGGCGAACATTCCCGAGCATCGGAAGGGAGCCGGGAAGAAGGTACGCAAGGGAACGCCCGGGGGCTACGAAGAGGACCTGACGCCCCAACAGAGATCGATCATCGAGAAGATCGCCGCGCCGATGCTGAACGAGTTTTATCCCGGGTGGCGCGCCGAACAGGCCGCTGACTGACAGCCGCCGCTCCGCGATGCAGCAGGCACCCGGGCAGGTTGGCCAATCGCGGTCGGACCAGTCAGGTTTCGACGAGTACAACCCACCTGCAATCGCACAGTCGAAGGTGGTGTGGATGTTCGGCGCCCGGCGAACCGGAAGCACCTGGTTCGCCCAAATGCTCGGCGACCTTCCGCGCATCCAAAAATGGGGGGAGCCGCTGATCGGCGAGCTGATCGGGGGCTTCTACTACCGCCTCGAGGACAAGAGCGGTCGTAACCACATCTTCGCGCCGGAATTCCGTGACCTATGGCTGAGCTGGATCAGGCGTTTGGTATGTGAAGGCGCCGCGGCGAGAGCGCC
>JBKPNB010000339.1:0-4757 GCA_046732395.1 Actinomycetota bacterium
CGCTCGCCCGAGCGCGGCCCGTCGCGCGAGGCGATCGTCCGCACCAACGAGCTGATCGCCGCCGACGAGCGCGTCGAGTCGGTGATGCTCGGCGTGGCCGACGGGATCACGATCGCGCTCCGGCGCTGAGGGCGCCCGGCGTGGACCACGACGAGGCGATCGAGCTTCAGCGCCGCGGACTGGATGCGTTCTTCCGCGTCATCGCCACCGCCGCCGAGGGCTCGCGGCTCGCCGAGTACCCGGGGGTGGTCGCCGCGGTCGTCCCGGCCTCCCCGCACCGATCGTTCCCGAACTCAGTCGTCTACCGGTCGGCGGAGGAGCTCGCGGCGGCGCTCGACCCGCTCGGCGCCGAGTACCGCCATGCCGGCGTCGAGGCCTGGACCGTCTGGGTCCCCGAGGGCGAGCGGGCGGCCGCGAGGCTTCTCGAGGCCGCCGGCCACCGCCTCGACGCGGCGCCGGCGGCGATGGCGATCGAGCTCGACGACCTCCCCGACCCCGATCCCGACGACCTCGACTGGGACGCCGAGGCGACGGCGGACGAGGTAGGCCGCGTCAACGAGCTCGCCTACGGGGACGCCGAGGGGTTCGCGGCCGCCTTCACCCGGGCCTCGGACCCGGCGCTCCGCCTCTACCGGGCTCGGGTCGACGGCGAGACGGCGTCGGTGGCCGGGGTCCTCGACGTCGGCGAGGACGCCCTGCTCACCTTCGTCGCCACCGACCCTGCCCACCGCGGCCGGGGCCTTGCCCGCCGCCTCTCGCACGTCGCCGTCGCCCAGGCCCGCGACCGCGGTCTTCGCACCTCGAGCCTCCAGGCCTCGCCGCTCGGCCGCCCGGTCTACGACCGCCTCGGCTATCGGGCCTTCGGGACGATCGAGATGTGGGAGCGGCGGGGATTGTCATGAGGTGCTTTGGCACCGAAACGGGCGTGTCAGGCGGCGAAGCCGCCGCAAGTTGTTCATGAGCGAGCGGCCCACCTACACCGACGCCGAGCTCGAGGCGGCGGTCGAGGCCCTCGCCGACCGCGAGCGCTTTCGCGAGGCGGAGTCGGTCGTGACGCGGGCGGCGCCGGCGCTCCAGCGCATCCTCGCCCAGGCGCTCGCCGACGGCGGCTGGTTCGCCGAGTCGCACGAGGACGAGGTCCGGAAGGCGGCGACCGCACCGGGCGACGATGCCGAGCGAATCAGCGCCGTCCGCACCCTGCTCGCCGAGGAGACGCGGATGGGGATGCTCGTCGGGGTAGCCATAGGATGGGCGCTCGCCACCGAGCTCCAAACCGGAAACGCAACCGAGGAGAAACCCGAATGACCGACATCCGCTATTTGGGCCACGCCACCTGCGAGCTCTCCGACGGCTCCGCGACGCTGCTCGTCGACCCCTTCCTGAAGCCGAACAACCCGGCCGCGCCGGTGAGCGCCGACGAGGTCGAGCCCACCCACATCCTCATCACCCACGGCCACGTCGACCACGTCGCCGACGCGGTCGGCGTCGCGCAGCGGACCGGCGCCCACTGCGTGGCGATCGTCGAGATCGCCAACTGGCTCAACGGCCAGGGCCTCGACGCGGTCACCGACCCCAATCTCGGCGGCACCGTCGAGTTCGACTGGGGCTGGGTGAAGCTGGTCCAGGCCTTCCACACCAACACCATCCCGGGCTCGGACGAGACGCCGTTCAGCCCCGAGACCGGCACCGTGATCGGGCTGCCGGCGGGCCTGGTGATCAACATCGGCGGGACGACGATCTACCACCTCGGCGACACCTGCCTGTTCGGGGACCTCCGGCTGATCGCCGAGCGGACGCCGGTCGACGTGGCCCTGATCCCGATCGGCGGCCACTACACGATGGATCGCCACGACGCGGTCGTCGCCGCGCAGTTCGTCGGCGCCAAGACCGTGATCCCGATCCACTACAACACCTTCCCGCCGATCGAGACCGACGCCGAGGCGTTCAAGTCCGACGTCGAGTCGCAGACCGACTCCCAGGTCGTCGTGCTCGCCCCGGGCGAGACACATACCGTCTAGGCTCTGGCCCGATGGAGACGCTGACGTCGATCTCGGAGCGCGAGGACTTCCTCGCCACCTCCGATCCGGCGCTCCAGGCCTCGGCCGACCGCGGCAAGGCGAACCTCCTCACCTACAAGCAGCTCTACGAGCTCTGGGAGCGCCAGCAGTGGGCGACCCAGGACCTCGACTTCAGCCAGGACAGGGTCGACTGGCACGAGCGGATCCCCGACGACGAGAAGGTCCAGCGGCTGTTCGGGCTATCCGCCTTCTTCACCGGCGAGCAGCGTGTCACCGACGAGCTCGGTCCGATCATGCGCGCCTGCCCGACCGAGGAGCAGCGGATCTTCCTCTCGACCCAGATCGCCGACGAGGCCCGCCACGTCCAGTTCTTCAACCGCTTCTTCGCCGAGACCGGCGTCCTCGACGGCACCGATGGGGTCGCCGAGCGGCTCCGCGCCCTCGAGGAGAACCTGACCGACTCGTTCACCGACCTCTTCGACCGGATGCTCCGCCACCGGGTCGACCGGCTCGCCGCCGAGCCCGAGGACAGCGAGGTGCTGGTCGAGGCGGTGACGCTCTACCACATGATCATCGAGGGTGCCCTGGCGCTCACCGGCCAGCACTACATCATCGAGTACAACACCCGGATCGGGACGCTGCCGGGGTTCGTCGAGGGTTTCTCGAACGTGGCCCGTGACGAGCACCGCCACATCGCCTTTGGCGTCCGGTTCCTGACCGACATGGTCCGCGACGATCCGCGCCACCGCGCAGCGATGCAACGGACGATGGCCGAGGCGCTGCCGGTTGCCGACCAGGTCCTCGAGCCGCCCTGGCCGGAGGAGGAGGACTCGGAGCTGTTCGGCGCCTCGCGCGAGGAGACCCACAACTTCGCTGCACAGGCGCTGACGCGCCGGCTCAAAGTCATCGGCCTCGCCTGAGGCACCAGGGCGCGCCCGTGATCGGCTGAGGCACTTTCATCCGATCGAACGACGGAGAACCATCCACCGCTCGACCCACTCGGTTGATGATGGTACGGGCGTCTTGGGGCACGCTTTCGCCATCCCTACCCCCCGAGCCGCGGGGGGTCGAGGGGGGCTTTATGGGAGAACAGCGGATGTCGATTCCCAAATTCGCCTTCGCCGACAGGCAAGACGCCTGCCGGGTCGACGATCAGCCCCTTGAGGCCTTCTGCGGCGTCCTGGAAGCCCCGGCCGTGGCGAAAAAAAGAGCTTCGGCCCTAAAGGGCGACCTATCCCGTACCTAGACGTCTCAGTTCGGAGCTAAGGACGGCTTCGAGCTGAGACGCTGGGTACTGCCCTCGCGTCAGCGCCCGCACGCCTGCCGCACCTCGCCGAGTGCTTACACTCGTCCTGTGGTCGCGAGGGATTCGCGGGTGCGGGTGCTCGTCGCCGACGATCACCCGATCTACCGGGAGGGGATCGTGCGGGCCGTGAAAGAGCGCCCCGACCTGGAGCTGGTCGGCGAGGCCGCCGAGGGGCGCACCGCGCTCGACGGGATCCGCCGGCTCGATCCCGACGTCGCGGTCCTCGACATTCGCATGCCCGGGCTCGACGGTACCCAGGTCCTCGGCGCGATCCGTCGCGACGGGCTCGAGGCCGAGGTGCTGTTCCTGTCGGCGTTCATGGAGCCGGCGTTGGCCTTCAACACGATCGCCGCCGGCGCCCGCGGCTACCTCTCGAAGGAGGCCTCGCGGCAGGAGATCTGCGACGCGATCGTCGCCGTCGCCCGCGGCGGCACCGCCTACGCCCCCGAGGTCCAGGAGGGCCTTCAGAGCGCGGTCCGCGACCGCGGCCTGAGCGAGGAGGCGCCCTCGCTCACCGACCGCGAGCATCAGGTGCTGCGGCTGGTCGCCGAGGGGCTGACCGCGCCGCAGATCGGGCGCCGGATCCACCTCAGCCCGGCGACCGTGAAGACCCACCTCCGGACCCTGTACGAGAAGCTCGGCGTCTCGGATCGCGCGGCGGCGGTCGCCGAGGGCATGCGGCGAGGGTTGCTCGAGTAGCGCGCGCCGATGGTCGTCGCGCTGGCGATCGCCGTCGTCGTCCTGGCGGCGCTCTGTGCCTACCTGGGGCTGGCGCTGGCCCGCGCCCGTGGCGATCGGCATCGCTTCGAGGCGTTCCTCGGCCAGGTGATGGACGCCGACGACGCGAACCGCCGGCGGATCGCCCAGATGCTCCACGACGAGGCCCTCCAGAGCCTGCTCGCGGCGAACCAGGAGCTCTACGAGGCGGCGCCGGGCAGGGCCGGCGTGACCCGCGCCCACGAGGTCGTCTCGCGGACGATCGCCGATGTCCGCGAGGCGGCGGCGGCGCTCCACCCGGTGACCCTCGAGCAGGGCGGGCTCGACACCGCGCTGGCGGCGATCGTGCGCCGCGCGGCGCACCAGGGAGGGTTCGAGGGCTCGCTCGAGGTCGAGCCGGACGCGACCGGGGTCCACGACGAGCTGATCGTCGGCGTCGCGCGCGAGCTCGTCACCAATGCCGCCAAGCACGCCGAGGCGAGCGAGGTGTCGGTGACGGTCGCCCGCCGCGGCTCCGAGATCGTCCTCGAGGTCGCCGACGACGGCCGCGGAATCGAGCCCGGCCGCCGCGAGGCCGCCCTTCGCGACGGCCACATCGGGCTCGCCTCGGCCGTCTACCGGGTCGAGGCCGCCGGCGGCTCGCTGGCGCTCACCGGCGGGCCCGGCGCCGGGACCCGGGCGGTGGCCCGGCTCCCGGTCCGGTAGGGGCCCTCTCG
>JBKPNB010000340.1:0-6896 GCA_046732395.1 Actinomycetota bacterium
AGCGCGCCCGACAGGATTCGAACCTGTGACCTTCGGTTTCGTAGACCGACGCTCTATCCAGCTGAGCTACGGGCGCGGGCGGGGCCGGGACCCCGGACGGTCGATTCTAGGGGGAGCGGCTCGGGCTACCCGTCGCCGAGCGGCCGGTGCGCGACGATCGCCCAGGGCTCGATCTGCGAGGAGGCGACGAGGCCGGCGACCACGTAGGGGTCGGTAGCGACGAACTCCTCGACGCGGGCTCGGTCGGCGACCTCGAAGCCGAACAGGGCCCCGACCGGCGGGTCGCCGAGGGCCCCGGCGATGACCAGCTCGCCGCGCTCGTGCCAGGCCTCGATGTGCGCGAGGTGCGCCTCGCGGAAGGGCGCGCGGCGCTCGACCATGTGGGGGACGTACTCGTAGCCGAGCGCGAGCAGCCGCCGGGCGCTCAAGTCGCGACCCCGGCCCGCGCCTCGCTGACCTCGGGCCCGGGCTCGGCGACCCCCGCCGGCACCTCGCCGATGTCCCCGCGGAGCCGCAGCCCCATCAGCGGATAGATCAGGGTCGAGAGCACCGCGGCGCTGACCAGCGCGGCCGCGGTCGACGCCCGCATGTGGCCGGTGGCGGTCGCCACGGTGGTGATCGCGAGGACGAGCGGGAGCTGGGTCGAGGTGAAGAACGCGAGCGCGGCGCGGTCGCGGGCGGCGAGGACGCCGCGGTAGAGCACGAGCGCCGGAATACCGCGGACGACCAGGAACAGGCCGAGGAAGACGAACAACTTGACGACCCCCGAGGGGCTCGTGAACAGCGCGCCGATCGCCAGGTTCATACCGCTGAACACGAAGAAGAACGGAATGAAGAACCCGAAGCCGACGCCGGTCAGTTTCGAGTCGAAGACGTGGACCTCGCGGCCGCGCAGGACCTCGCGCGTGATCAGACCGGCGGCGAAGCCGCCGAGCAGGAGGTCGAGCCCGAGGTTCGAGGCGAGCAGCGCCAGGGCGAAGACGAGCACGACGATCCAGCGGACGGCGAGCTGTGAGCTCTGCTCGAGCGTGCGCTCGAAGATCGGTAGCGTCCGTCCCGCGGAGCGGACTGCGAGGACGGCGACCGCGACCGCGAGGGCGACGAACGCGACCAGGATCACGGCGCTGTGGACCGCACTCTGGGTGGTGAGGATCAGCGTCAGCAGCAGGATCGGGCCGAACTCGCCGACGGCGCCGGCGGCGAGCAGGTAGGTCCCGAACCGGGTCTCGAGCTCGCCGCTGTCGGAGAGGATCGGGATCAGCGTCCCGATCGCGGTCGTCGCCAGCGCCGACCCGGTGTAGAGCAGCGAGAGGACGATGCCCGCCGAGGCGAGGATGCCGCCGAAGGTGTAGGCGATGAACAGCGACAGCGCCCAACCGAACGCGGCGAGGCGGAGCGGCTGGCCGCTGATCCGGCGCAGGTCGATCTCGTAGCCGGCGAAGAAGAACAGCATGCCCAGCCCGAGGTCGGCGAAGAACTCGGTGAAGCCGTTCACGTGCGCGATCCCAAGCAGCTGCGGCCCGATCAGGATTCCGAGGATGAGCTCGAGGACGACCGACGGCAGCAGCAGCTTCCGGGCCCCCGCCAGCGCCGCGACCGTACCCGCGATCGCCCCGGTGATGACGACGACCAGGAACGAGCCGACGTCGATGCCGATGTGGCCGGGATCGATGGTGGAAAGCAACTCGACCATCCGTGGCTTCCTGTGGCGACTCTAGCTCAGAAAGCGCCCGTCGCGGAGGGGGTTTTCGCCCACCAGCGGGGGGTAGGCTCGCGGCCGCTGCGAGTGCCGGCTGTATAGGTACGCTATAGCAAACTCGTAGCCCTGCTATACTCCCGCCGCCATGGCGGAGGCAACACCACGCGAGCGGCTGATCGAGGCGGCGGCCGAGCTGCTGACGCGCGACGGCGGGGTCTCGACCCGGGCCGTCTGTGAGGCGGCCGGCGTCGGGCCGCCGACGCTCTACCACCACTTCGGCGACAAGGACGGTCTCGTGAGGGCGGCGATCGCGACCGCGTACGAGTCGAACCTGGCCCGCAAGCGGGCGCGCCGGCCGAGCGGCGACCCGGTCGAGGACATCCGTCGCGGCTGGGACGAGCACGTCGCTTTCGCTCGGAGGAATCCGGGCTTCTACCGGCTCATGTACGCCTACGCCGACGCCAGTCCCGAGCCGCCCGCCCCCGCCCGCGAGGCCCGCGAGATCCTCATGGGGGAGATCCGCCGCGCCGCCCAGGCGGGGCGCCTGCGGGTCGAGCCCGATCTCGCCGCCGAGGTGATCGGAACCGCCGTCCGCGGCGTCGGCGCGATGGTTTCGTCCGCGGCCGAGTCGGCGTCGACCGACGCGGCAAACGCGCTGATCCGCGAGGCGGTCCTCGGGGCGCTCTTCACAGAGGTCGACGAGGGCGACGGCGACGCTGCGGCACACGCCCTCGCCCTCGCCGAAGTCGTCCGGGCCGGCGGGGCTGGGTTCTCGGGCGCCGAGTCGGCGCTGCTCGAGGAGTGGCTGGGCCGGCTCGCGAGGGCCGACCGAGAGGAGGTCCGACGATGACCGCGGCAGCGATGCCCATCGATTCCCCGCCGGCCGCGGCGGCCGGCGCGATCGCGCTCGGCGGCGAGAGGACGGTGCGGAGGCTCGGCTACGGGGCCATGCAGCTCCCGGTCGCCTGGGGCCCGCCCCGCGACCATGCCGAAGCGCTGCGCGTCCTTCGCCGCGCGGTCGACCTCGGCGTCGAGCTCATCGATACCGCCGGGTTCTACGGTCCGGACGTCGCCGACGAGCTGATCGCCGAGGCGCTTCACCCCTATCCGTCCGGGCTCGTGATCTCGACCAAGGTCGGCGTCCGCCGGGGTGCCGATCGCTCGTGGCTGCCGGACGCTGCGCCGGCATCGCTGCGCGAGCAGGTCGAGGCATCGCTGCGGAGGCTCAGCGTCGATGCCCTCGACCTCGTCCATCTGCGGCTCGCCGACGGCGTCGCCCTCAGCGACAGCCGGGTGCCGCTCGCCGACAGCTTCGGCGCCCTCGCCGACCTCCGCGAGCGTGGGTTGATCCGCCACCTCGGGCTGAGCAGCGCCGGCGCCGGGCAGCTCGCCGAGGCGCGGGCGATCGCTCCAGTCGTCGCGGTGCAAAATCACTTCAACCTCGCCGACCGGTCGGGCGAGGGGATGCTCGAGCACTGCGAGCGCGAGGGAATCGCCTTCGTCCCGTACTTCCCACTTGCCCGCGGCGAGCTCGCACGGTCCGCGCGACTCGCCGAGATCGCCGACCGGCACGGGGCGAGCGCGGCGCAGGTGGCGCTCGCCTGGCTCCTCGCGCGGTCCCCGTCGACCCTTTTGATCCCGGGCACATCCTCGGTCGCCCACCTCGAGGCAAACGTCGCGGCGGCGGCGTTGCGCCTCCACGATGACGAGATGGTGGGGCTCAGCGGCTCGGCGCAACGGGGCTGAGCGCCACCCGGTCGCGTAGCTCAGCTTCGCGTCTTGCCCTGTCGGAGCATCTCGACGGCCTGCGCCACCCGCCGATCGCGCGTCTCTTCCCGCTTCGCCTCACCGATCCACCGGGCGTACTCCTTGCGGTGCGTGTAGGAGAGCTTGTCGAACGCGGCACGCGCCTCGCTGTCGTCGGCGAGGGCGCTGCCAAGAGCCTCCGGCACCACCACCTCGCGCGGAGCGGTGTCGAGCTCGAGCGCGACCTCGACGGTGTCGCCGGGCTCGACCCCGGCCGCCTGGCGAACCGCACGGCTGAGGCCGACCAGGGACTCGCCGCCGCGGCGGGCGACGCTCGTGCGCCAGATGTAGCCGTTCACGGTCGCGACGACGCGGAACTGCCTGGCCCCCTCGCCGACGCTCGCCACCTGCTCGTCGTCGAGCACGATCGCCGCGGCCGGACCTCGCTGCTCGAGCTTGGCTCTGAATCGAATCGAGTCCATCGCGGTCGATTCTCGCAGTAGGGTGCGCCGGGGCGAGCGGGAGCATTCGAAGGCACCGATGGAGCGCAGCGGAACGGGCGGGGAGGCGGCGACGCAGGTGCTGATCAGCGGAGCCGGCCCGACCGGCCTGCTGCTCGCGGTCGAGCTCCGGCGGCGCGCGGTCGACTGCGTGCTGATCGACGAGCTCGACGCCCCGCGGGGTTGGGACCGGGCGACCGTGATCCACCCGCGCTCGCTCGAGATCCTCGAGGCCCTCGGCCTCGCCCCGCAGTTCCTCGAGCTCGGCGCCAGGATGAGGGTGGCGCAGTTTCACTCCGACGGCGAGCTGCTCGGCGAGCTCGACCTCGGGCTCACCTCAAGCCCCTACGGCTTCGACCTCCAGCTCTCGGAGGAGACGACCGAGCGGATTCTAACCGCCTATCTCGAATCGGTCGGCGGCTCGGTGACGCGTTCGACCCGGCTCGTCGGCTTCGTGCAGGACGCAGACAATGTCACGGCCACCCTCGAGCGCGACGGCGCGCGTTTCGAGGTGGAGGCGGACTGGCTGGTCGGCTGCGACGGGCTGCACAGCGTCGTTCGCGAGCAGAGCGGGATCGATTTCCCGGGCACCGAGATCGAGGGGCTGTGGGCGGTCTTCGACGCCGGCATCGCCGGTTGGGATCGGGGCTTCGACATCGGCTCGGTGTTCCTCGACCCGCCGCCGCTGGTCCTGATGCCGATGCCGAGGCAGCGCTGGCGCGCATACATGCGACCGACCTCCGACGAGAGCGACCTGGTCGCCGAGGCGACCGAGGAGCTCCGACGCTACCTGCCCGACGCCGAGTTCACCGGGGTCGAGAACCCCGCCCGCTTCCGCTGCCACTCGCGCGTCGCGAGCAGCTACCGGTCGGGACGGGTGCTGCTGGCCGGCGACGCCGCCCACGTCTGCTCGCCCGCCGAGGGCCACGGGATGAACACCGGCCTCCAGGACGCCTTCAACCTCGGCTGGAAGCTGGCCCTCGTCTGTGGTGACCTCGCCGGCGAAGGCCTGATCGACACCTACGAGACGGAGCGCCGGCCGGTCGCCGAGCGGGTCGTCGCGTCCGGGACCGAGACCGAGGCCGGGCAGGCGCTGATCGACGCCGCGGGGCGCGCCGAGCGCGACGCGACCATGCGGCGGGTCTTCGGCGATCCGGAAACGGCGCATCACGAGTCGGTCGCATCGGCGGAGCTCGACCGCTCCTACGCGGACTCGCCGATCGTCGGCGACTCCTCCTCGACGGCAGGCCTGGCGGGCCGCCTGCTCCCCGACACGCCGCCGGTCGATTACCCCGGCAAGGGGTCCGCTCCCCTGCATCGATACGCGCATCGTGTCGGGCACACGGTCCTGGTCCTCGGCGGCCCGGCCGCGGACCCCGCCCCGGTTGCCGAGCTGGTCGCCCGGCTCGAGGCCGCCCACGCCGACTCGCCCGTCGTCGACGCGATCTTCGGGTTCAGCACGCGCCCTGCCGCCGACGAGGTTGGCCGGATCGACGAGGAGGTCGGCGAGCTCCTCGTGCTCGACGAGGTGACCGTGCTCGTGATCCGGCCAGACCGCTACGTCGGCCTCCGCCACGACGGCGCCGACCCGGAGCCGGTCGCGCGCTACTTCGACGCTCTCGCGGGGCTCCACGCGGAGCGCGCCTAGGCGTGGAGGGGGGCGGCGGACGGCAGCGACCGCCCGCCGCCCACTCCTCACGTCGCGACCGGCTCGGCAAGCGGATCGGAACGTCGCCTCCGTGCTCGCTGAGGTCGACATGCACCCGGGACCGGTTCGCGATCGGCTCACCCTCTTTCTGACCGATTGGCTCGGCCTGCTGGAAAGCGCCGTTCGCGAAGCCCAGGGCGAGGCAACGATCGACCACGAGGACACGGAACACCTCGTCTTCGAGATCGAGGCCGCGATACTGCTCGCCAACGCGCAGTACGTGGTGGTCCGGACGTCCGAGCCGATCGAGCGGGTCCCGGCGGGCGGTCGAGCGCCGACTCGCCACGTCCGGAACCGACGCGGGTCTCGACCGCGAGTGAGGCGAACGTCGCGCCGCTGAACCCCCGGTTGCCGAGCGCGCATCGCTTGGATCGCGGAAGCGCAAGACTACGCGCCGATGGCCGAGTACGCAGTTGCCCACCTCACTGAGATCGACGAGATGAACGACGGTCGCTGTCCCTTCCGACCGATCCGTCACAGCCTCGGCATCTCGTCGTTTGGCGTCAACGCGTGGACCGCCCGTGAGGCGGGAGACCGGATCATCAACGAGCACGACGAGGCCGGCGAGGACGAAGAGCTCTACGTGGTCCAGAGCGGTCGGGCGACCTTCGAGCTCGACGGCGAGCGTGTTGACGCGCCGGCCGGCACCTTCGTCTTCGCCCGGCCGGGCGTGAAACGCACCGCCTTCGCCGCGGAGCCGGAGACGACAGTCGTCGCGGTCGGAGGCACGCCGGGGCAGGCGTACCAGGCGGACGGCTGGGAGCTCTGGGCCCCGTTCAACCGCCTCTACATGGAAGGGCGCTACGCGGAGGCGGCGGATGGAGCCCGCGAGGTGGTCGAGGCGCACCCCGACTACGCGGGCTTGCTCTACAACCTGGCTTGCTGCGAGAGCCTCGCCGGCCGGGCGGCCGACGCGATCGATCACCTCGGGCTCGCGATCCAGAGGTCCGATCGCTACCGCTCGTTCGCGGCAGACGATTCCGACTTCCGTCCGATTCACAGGGAGCCCGCATTCCAGGCCCTGGTGGCGGGCTGATTCCCGACGGGCGAATCGGCCTTGACCGGCTGGCTCGCGGTCGGATAGGCTCGCCCGCGAGAGAGGGAAAAGTGGACCAGACCGCCAAAGGGCGGGGCAGCATCCAGGGGTCAGAGACATTCCTGAGTCGGCGGCGGCTTCTCGGCGCCGCGGGTCTGGCAGCCGCCGGGGGTGCGTCCGCGGCCGGCGCGTTACTCCCGGCTCGGG
>JBKPNB010000341.1:0-4295 GCA_046732395.1 Actinomycetota bacterium
AGGACGGCGTGCCCGCGTCCGAGGAGTCGGTCGACGACCGGGCCGAGCCGTCCGGTCGCGCCGGCGACCACGACCCGCGCCGGCACCGGGCTAGCCGGCATGGAGCGCCTCGGCCGGCTCGTGGCCGTGGTCGTGTTCGTGGCCCGGGCCGCGCGTGCTGAGGGCCAACAGCGCGGCGAAGACCGCCAGCCGCGAGATCGCGAAGCCGAGCACCGGCGCCCACCAGACCTCGTAGGCCATCAGTAGCGACTGCTGGAGCCGTCCCGGATGGTGTCGAGAACCCTACTCATCGCGGCGCATATACCCTACCAGGGTATAGTGTCAAGCATGGTGAACCAACCCGGATAGGGCGACGGCCGCGGACGCCCGGCGTGCTTAACGGCATCGCAGCGGGTAGTCGTGTCGTCGATGTCCGGGGCTGGCGACGGCGAGGGATCACCGCGCGCCGAGCGGGGGAATGGCGAGCGTCGCCTGGCGCGTGGGGTGGCTCGGGCGATCGTCTGGCTTCGGTTTCTCATCATCCCGGCCTGGATCGCGCTCGCCGTGCTCGCCGCGCTGAAGCTGCCGTCGATCTTCAACGCCGGCTCAGGATCGATCGGCAATCTCCTCCCCGAGTCCTCGCAGGCAATCCGGGTCGAGCAGAACGCGGACAAGGCGTTTGGCATTCCGCTGCTCAGTCGTACGTTGGTCGTCGCGACCGAGCCAAGAGGTTTGTCCGAGTCGCAGGTCACCGCGGCGACGAGGTTCATCGTCGCCTACGATCGGCATCCCGCGCCGGGCTCGCCGGTCCGTGGCGCCGCCCCGCTGGCCGACATCTCGCGCCTGGCTTCCGACTCGTCCCATGCCGGCAAATCGCTGGTCGCCTTCGTGTTCGTGCGGCCGACCCTCAGTCCCGGCGAGCAGGCCGCGGCGGCATGGGCATTCGCCGCGCGTCTGCGGGCCGCGAGCGGGATCGCGCAGTTCGACGTGACGGGCCCGGTCCCGGCCCGGTACCAGGACGGTCAGATCGCCTCGGCGCGGCTGCCCTGGGTCGAGGTCGCGACGATCGTCCTGGTCGTCGGGATCCTCGCGGTGTACTTCCGCTCCTTCGGGATCCCCCTCCTGGGATTGGCCACCGTCGCGATCGCCTACGAATGCGCGAGCCACTTCCTCGGCTGGTTCAGCCTCCACGGCGGTGTTACGGCGCCGCAGGAGGTCGAGCCCGTGATCGTTGCCCTGCTCTTCGGTGCACTCACCGACTACGTCGTCTTCTTCGTCTCCGGATACCGACAGCGCCTGCAGAGCGGCCTCTCGTCCCGCGAGGCGGCGCAGCGGGTCGCCGCGGAGCTCCTGCCGGTGGTCTTGACGGCGGGCCTCATGATCAGCGGGGCGCTTCTGACCCTGATGCTCTCCGGGGTCCAGTTCCTGTCGACGTTCGGGCCGGGGATGGCTATCGCCATCACCGTCGGGGTCGCCGTCGCGCTGACCTTCGTGCCGGCGGTCCTCGCGACGATGGGACCGCTGCTGCTGCGTCCGGGGCGCTCCATCGCCACACCGCGTTCCGAGTCGACCACCCCCCGTGGGAGGGTGGTGGGCGTAGCCGCGAGGTTCCCGGCTCTGGTTGCGGGATCGTGCATCGCCGTCCTTCTCGCGGCGGCGACGGGAATCCGCGAGTTGACCCTCGGGGATCCGGTGATGCGCGGACTGCCGACGTCGACTTCGGCCCGTCGCGGGTACGACGCCGCTTCGAGGGCGTTCACCCCCGGGATCCTGGGGCCGACGATGTTCGTCGTGAGCCAGCCCGGAATCGTCGACCGTCGCCCGCAGCTGGCGACGCTTCAGGGTGAGCTCGCGAAGTTTCCCGGGGTCTCGGCGGTCCTCGGGCCTGCCAACCAACCGCTCGAGCGTCCGTACGGGGTTGTCCTCGCGCCGGGAGGCAACGCCGCTCGCTTCATGCTCTCGTTCAGCTCGGACCCGGAAGGCGCGGCTGCCACGGACACGCTGGCGACGATCCAGAACGAGCTGCCGGCGATGCTGGCGAACGCGGGGCTGCCACATGCGCACGTAGGAATCGCCGGAGATACCGCGATCACCCAGGAGCTCAACGGCGAGACCGAACAGGCCTTCCTCAGGGTCACCCCGGCCGCGTTGCTGGTCCTGATCCTGCTTCTCTGGGCCTTGCTTCGAAGCAGGACCGCGCCGATCTACCTGGTTGCCGCCAGTGCGTTGGTGGTCGCCGCTGCCCTCGGTCTCACCGTCTACGTGTTCCACGTCTGGCTCGGCTACGGCGAGCTCGCCTTTTACGTCCCGATCGCCAGCGCGATACTGCTCCTGGCGCTCGGCTCGGACTACAACGTCTTCCTCGTCGGACGGATCTGGCGCGAGGCCGAGCGGCGCCATCTGAGAGCTGCGGTCAGAACCGCCGGCTCCCGAGCGGCCCGAGCGATCACCGTCGCCGGGATGATCCTCGCGCTCTCGTTCGCCGCGCTCGCGATCATCCCAACCCTGGGCTTCCGGGAGGTGGCGTTCATGATGGCGGTCGGCCTGATGCTCGACGCGTTCGTCGCCAGGACGCTCTTGATCCCAGCGCTGATCGCGCTATTCGGGCGCGGGACGGAGCACGGCGAGGCGGCTCGTGAACCGGCGCCTACGCCCGCCACCGACGCAGCCGCCGTCGCTGATCCGCGCGAAGGCCGAGCCGCCTGAGCTCCGCGTCGGCAAGACCCGCGAACCGAGCCTCGGCCAGGTCCGTCCAGGGCTGGGGCGAGATCTCGCGCAGCTCCTGGAAGCTCAGGTTCTCGGCGGCGCGACGGGCCAGAAACTCCCGGAAGGCGGGATCGTCCCCGCACTCGTGGAGCGCCGCGGCGACCCGTCGCGCTTCCCTGACCCTGAACAGACGCAGCGGCAGATAGAGGCCGAGGACCGGAACCGACGGGATGATCGCGATCGCGATTCCAAGCAGCAGGCTCAGGCGTCGGGTGGCATCGGCGCTCGAATGGCCTTGCTCGACCGTGCTCTCGCCGGCCGATCGGATGCTCGATGCAACATCGGAGACCGATGACGGGAGCAAGGGGACCGAGTCCAGCGCAGAGCCCGTTTGACGGACGGCCCGCCCGGTTCGGGCGACGGTGTCGCCCATGTTGGCGATCTCCCGCGTGTTCGCGGCGATGCCGATTGCGAGAGCGACCCAGAAGATCGCCCACCCCGCAAGGACGACATCGAAGGCGGCGATCCGGGGTGCAGAGGGCACGATCAGGCGTAGCGCGGACATTCTCACTCTCCCACTCTTGCCCCGGTTGGGGCGTTTGTCGCCCACTACCCTCAGCCCGAGAAAAGGCGGACCGAGGTTTCGCGCGTCGCGCGGTCCCCGGGACCGCCGCGCGCCCTCCTCGGGCAGCGGAGGGAAGGCAGCTCAGCCGCAGATCGGAATCTGCGGCGGCCCGCCCTGGGGCGGAGCGGCCTCAGTTGTCCGAGCCGGCGCGGTCCCAGACATAGAGCTCGACGGCCTCGACCGCGAGCTCCATCAGGCGCGGCGGGGAAAGCCACTCGAGCACCGTCTCGAGCGCGCGCTCCTCGGTGACGCCCCGGTCGACGGCCTCCTCGCCCCGGAACCCGGCGGCGAGCTTGAGCGCCTCGCGGCGGTGCTCCCCGAGCGACGGGAACGCGGCCATCAGGAAGTCGCGGTTCGGGACCGGATGCCCGACCTCCATCGAGGCGTGCCAGGCGGCGAGCATCGAGATGTCGTGCTCGTCGAGCTCGGCGATCGCCCGCGCATAGTGTGCCTCGAGCTCGTCGTCGGGAATCTCGTCGACCCAGGCGCGGACCGCCTCCCCGAGGAGCTGGCGGCGGGCCTCGCGGCCGACCGAGTCGGCGATCGCGCGGATCGCGTCGGCGGGATCGATGAAGCACAGCGACATCGCGGCCGCAAGATAGAGCGCGCGGAAGACGGAATTCCGACCGCGTCAGCGGCGCGCGCCGGAGCCCGACCTATGCTGGGAACGATGTCGGAGGAGTCGCCCAGATGAGCCTGCGCCTGGTCGTCGGCCCGCCGAATTCGGGCCGTGCGGGGGAGGTCCTGGAGCGGATTCGCGAGGCGCTCGAGCGCGAGCCGATCCTGCTCGCCCCCAACCCCGATGACGCCGCGCAGCTCGAGCGCGACCTCTGCGCCGGGGACGAGCCGGTGCTCGGGGCGACGGTGACGACCTTCGGCTGGCTCTTCGACGACCTCGCCGCCGAGCTCGGCCTCGAGCTCGGGCCACGGCTGGGGGGTGCCGAGCGGCTCGCCCTCGTGCGCGCCGCGGTCGCCCGGGCCGCGC
>JBKPNB010000342.1:0-3865 GCA_046732395.1 Actinomycetota bacterium
CCCTCGAGGAAGATGCGGCCGGCGTTCGGCGGCTCGAGGAGATTGATGCAGCGCAGCAGCGTCGACTTCCCCGAGCCCGAAGGTCCGAGGACGCAGAACACCGAGCCGCGCGGCAACTCCATGTCGACGCCGCGCAGCACCTCGAGCCTGCCGAACCGCTTGTGGACGCCCTCGAGCCGGAGCATCGGTCCGTCGGAGAGCGAGGCTGCCTCCACGCCGCTCATGTCAGCTCGCCCCCGTACCCACCGAGGCGCCGCCGCCGGCGGTCGGGAGCGGCTGCAGGGCGCCCAGGTCGCCTCCGCCCCCGCCACGGCCGGTCTTCGCCTGCTGGCGGGCGATTAGCCAGTCGACGAGCCGGGCCAGTGGGATCGTCAGCACCAGGAACAGGATCGCACCGAGCACGAGCGCCGAGCTGTTGAAGGTCTTCGACTGGATGTCCCGGCCGACCTGGACAACCTCGGCCAGCGCAATGACGCTGACCAGCGAGGTGTCCTTCATCAGCGCGATCAGGTCGTTGAGGAGCGGCGGGATCACCGTCCTGACCGCCTGCGGAATGACGACGTAGCGCATCGACTGGCCGTGGCTCATTCCGAGCGATCGCGCCGCCTCGACCTGGCCCTGCGGGACGGCCTCGATCCCGGCCCGGTAGACCTCGGCCATGTAGGCGCCGTAGGTGATCGTGCAGGCCATCACCCCGTACCAGAATGGCGCCGGATAACCAAGCCACGTCGGGTTGGCGATCGACTCCGGGATCGGCCCCGGTATCGCCGCGCCAGACGAGAGCGCGCCGAGCCCGCCGGCGATCAAGAGGATCACCAGCAGCATCGGGATCCCGCGGAAGGCATCGATGTAGGCGATCGCCAGGATCCGGACCGGCAGCCCTCCCCGACCCGGGATCTGTCGAAGTGTGGCGAGGATCAGCCCCCAGATCAGCGCCAGGGCGCCGCTGATGAGCCATAGCGGGATCGTGTACTTCCAAAACGCGGTGAAGACCGGGTTGAAGTGGTTGAGCATGAAGTTGACGTCGAAGTACTGGCTGATGAACTGGCTCATTTCAACTCCTTGGCTTGCGCCGCTTGCACAGCAAGGGGGCGCCCTCGGGCGCCCCCTTGCTCATTCGATTCGGTCTCCCTCGCTCAGCTCTTGGGCTGGTACGCCTTCGGTGGCTTGCCCCCGAACCATTTCGAGAAGATCTTGTCGTAGGTCCCGTCGTTGATCAAGGACGTCAGGGCCCCGTTTACTGCCTTCTGCAGAGGCTTATTTGTCTTCTGCATCGCGATCCCGTAGTGCTCGCCGGTGGGGATCGTCTGGACCACGGCGAGCTGCGGGTACTTCTTCTGCGCGAACGCGGAGATCGCGTAGTCGTTGATCACGCCGTCGACCTGGCCGGCCTGGAGCGCGTTGAACGCGTCCCCAATCTCAGGATAGGTCCGGACCTGGGCGTCGGTCTTCTTCTCCGCGTATTCCTGGCCGGTTGTGCCCTCCTGGGCGCCGATGATCGTGCTCGAGGTGATGTCCTTGGTCGACTGGATGTCGCCGTTCTTCTGCACCATCAGCGACTGATTGGCGTCGAAATATGGCTTCGAGAAGGTAACCCGCTTCTCGCGCGAGGGCAGGATCGTGGACGCCGAGATGACGACGTCGAACTTGCCGGCCTGCTCGTCGGAGAAGATCGTGTCGAACGAGGTGTCCTGGATCCGCGGGTCGAGCTTGAGCTTCTTCGCGATCGCATCGATCAGGTCGATGTCGAAGCCGGTGTAGTCGGGCGGGCTCCCCTGCTCGAACGGCGGATACGGGATATCGGACCCGACCACGAGTATCCCTGGCGTGATCGTTCCCAGCGAGTTCCCCTTGCCGCCGCTGGTGCTGCTGCCGGAGCTCCCGCAGCCGGCGGCGATCCCGGCGACCGCCAGCGCGACGGCGACCGTGGCCACGACGGTTCGGCGCGTTCGCTTCATTCTCTCTCGTCCTCCTGGTTATTCGTGAGCCGGGGCAGCCTCGCCCCTCCTTGCGCTTGCTGGAACATACCTCTCCGCGCGCGCGGGCTTAGATCTGGGCCCCACACCACGGCCGCGTCGCGAACCCCGCTCTCGTCGTCGAGCTCGCGGAGCAGCGCCGCCTCGAGCCGCTCGTAGCCGTTGCCGTCGGCGCGACGCTCGCGAAGCACCGTCGAGGGTGCCAGCTCACTCGCGTGCTCGAGCGCCGCCCGGACGAGGCCGGCGCGGTTCTCGAAGTGGTAATAGAGCAATGCCGGGGAGACGTCCGCGTCGGCGGCGACCTCCTCGATGCGCATCCCGCCCACGCCGCTGCGGGCGATCGCCTCGCGGCGGCGCGGACTATCGCGCCGCGGTTGCCGCGCTCGAGCGGGTCGGGACGGTCGACCCGTCGGCGCGATGCCGTCGAGCTCGCCTCGGGCATGGAGGCCGCGGAGCCTCCTGGGCTGCCTAACTCGGCCACTACACTTTCGATAGTGCTGGACCCGGCGCTCAACAGTCCCTGCGGGGGCCGGTACGCCGACGTCGTCGCGGCGGTCGGAAACACGCCGCTCGTCGAGCTCCCCCGCCTCGCCCCGAGCACCGAGGTCCGGCTCTTCGCCAAGCTCGAGGGCCGCAACCCAACCGGCTCGGTGAAGGACCGGGTCGCGAGGGCGATGATCGAGTCCGCCGAGGCCGATGGCGCGATCGAGCCTGGCCAGACGGTGATCGAGCCGACCTCGGGAAACACCGGCATCTCGCTGGCGATGATCTGCCGGCTTCGCGGCTATCCCCTGCGGGTCGTGATGCCGGACAACGTCACCGAGGAGCGGACGCAGCTGCTGCGCATGTACGGCGCGGAGATCGTCTACTCGGAGGGGGCGAAGGGGTCGAACGGGGCGGTCGAGATGGCGCTCGAGATGGCCGGCTCGGACCTCTCGCTCTACATGCCCTACCAGTACGGCAACGAGGCCAACCCGCGGGCCCACTATGAGGGAACCGCGGTCGAGATCCTCGACGAGCTCGACGGGGTCGCCGCGTTCGTCGCCGGGCTCGGGACCGGCGGCACGCTGATGGGGGTGGGGCGGCGCCTTCGGGAGCACGATCCGGAGACCAGAATCGTCGCCGCCGAGCCGATGCAGGGGGAGCTCGTCCAGGGGCTGCGCTCGCTCGAGGACGGCTTCATCCCGCCGATCATCGACCTCTCGGTCCTCGACCGCAAGATCATGGTCTCGAACCGCGACGCGATCGTCTGGACCAAGCGCCTGCTCGACGAGGAGGGGATGTTCGTCGGCGTCTCGACCGGTGCGGTGGCGGCGATCGCGGTCAGGATCGCCGCCGAGCTCGAGGGCGGGAACGTGGTCTTCATCGCCCCCGACGACGGCTGGAAGTACCTCTCCTCGGGCGTCTACACGAAGCGCGTCGAGGAGCTCGAGGGGATCGACTCAACGGTGTGGTGGTGAGGAGCTTTAGCTCCGAAACAGGCGTGTAAGGGCGCCGAAGGCGCCCGCATGAGATTGTGGTGATACCGGCGCCGGCGCCGGGCGCCACGGCGGCGGTCGCGGATCGGGTCCGCGCCCTCGCAGCCGGCTACCGCCCGCCGCGCTTCGAGCACGTGCCGGATCCCGACGCGGCGATCTTCCTCTGCGCGGTCGACCACCGCACCGGCTACCGCGGCGAGCACGCCGTCGAAGGGCGCGGCCCGCTCTCCGGGAGCGCGCTGATGTGGGAGGTGGCGCTGGCGGCGGCGCGCCGGCGCCCCGGGCTGCTGACTGCCGCCCGCCTCCACGACATCGATGGCGCCGCGGTCGCCGAGCTGTTCGCGGTCGGCGGTGAGACGGTCGCCGACCCCGAGCGCCGGTCGTCGCTCTGGCGCGACCTCGCGGCGGGCC
>JBKPNB010000343.1:0-16036 GCA_046732395.1 Actinomycetota bacterium
GTCGGCGGGCGATCACGATCGGGCGCTCGCGGCCGGCGAGCAGGCGTTCCTCGGCCGCCGTCAAGCACACCAGCCCCCGCGCCGCCTCGAGGGCGGCCGCGATCAGCGCGAACGGCTTGTCCTCGCGGCGCTTGCGGGCGCGAAGCTCCGCGACCGCTCGCTCGTCGGCCGCCCGGCAGGCGAGGTGGTAGCCGCCGATCCCCTTGACGGCGACGATCGCGCCCCCGGCGAGCATCGCCGCCGCCGCGGCGATCGCGTCGGGGCCTGGCCCCCCCTCGATCGGTCGCCCGTCCGGCGCCACCAGCGAGGCCCTCGGGCCGCACGCCGGGCAGGCGTTCGGCTGCGCGTGGAAGCGGCGGTCGAGGGGGTCCTCGTACTCGGCCCGGCAGGCGGCGCACATCTCGAAGGAGGCCATTGTCGTCAGCGGCCGGTCGTAGGGGACGTCGCGGACGATCGTGAACCGCGGCCCGCAGTTGGTGCAGTTGATGAACGGGTAGCGGTGGCGCCGGTCCGCGGGGTCGAGGAGCTCGGCAAGGCACTCCTCGCAGGTCGCGGTGTCGGGGGAGACGAGCGCCTCCGGCTCGCCGGCCCGCTCGGAGGCGAGGATCCGGAACTCCTCCTCGCCCCGCGACGCGACCTCGGTCGGCTCGATCGCCTCGACGCTCGCCAGCGGCGGGGCCTCGATCGCCAGCCGGCGCAGGAACGCGTCGACCCGCCCGGGCTCGCCCTCCACCTCGAGCTCGACCCCGCGTTCGTCGTTGAGGATGAACCCGCCGAGCCCGAGCTCGGCCGCGAGCCGGTACGCGAACGGTCGGAAGCCCACCCCCTGCACCGTCCCGCGAACGCGGGCGGCGACCCGGCGCCGTTCGCTCAAGCTGGGCGGACCAGCTCGACCAGCTCCCGGAGCACGTGATAGGCGCTCGCCTGCGCCTCCTGGATCCGGGGGATGTGCTGCGAGCGGGTGACGATCACGTGGTCGGCCAACCCCTCCGCGGCCACGCGGCCACCGTCGTAGCCGACGAAGGCGATCGTCGCAAGCGAGCGCGCGCGCGCCTCGCCGAGCGCCTCGATGATGTCGAGCGAGTTGCCGCTGGTCGACAGCGCGACCGCGGCGTCGTCCGGGCGCCCGTAGGCGATCACCTGGCGCTGGAAGATCTCCTCGACCCCGATGTCGTTGGCGATCGCGGTGATGATCGCCGGGTCCTCGGTGAGGTCGATCGCGCGCCGTCTCGGCCAGCCTTGCGGGGCGGCGCGGAAGTCGGCCACCAGGTCCATGGCGTCGGTCGCCGAGCCGCCGTTGCCGAACGCCAGCACCGTCCCGGCGCCGTCGAGGCGCTGCCGTAGCGCCGCCGCGGCGCTCAGCAGCTCGCCGCCGTTGTCGGTGAGGGTCTGCTCGCGCAGCGAGGCCACCTCGGCCGCCTTCAGCGCGGCGGAGCGGCGGACATCGTCGACGATCGCCTCGAGGTCGTGCTCGCCCTCGGAGAGGAACGGATACAGGAAGCTGGAGGCGCCGGTGTCGTGCACCGGTCCGGCCTCGCGCCCGGCCAGCAGGCCGCGGTGCTCGAAGAAGACGTGGACCAGCTCCCAGAGGACGTGGTAGAGGGTCTCCACCAGCTCCTGGCGGATGAAGGGATCGACGTCTGGGGGAACGAACGTCCACTCGGCGTCGGCCGATGCGAAGGCGATCGTCAGGCAGCCGCGCGCGCGGGCCGCGGCCAGCGCCGCGGCGGTCTCGCCCGAGGGATCGGCGTCGAGGCCGTAGGCGATCGCCACGTCGTCCGGCTCCGCGACGACGTCGACCTGGGCCACGAGGTCGCCGCCCTCGGCGGCGATGCCGATCGCCGGCAGGGCTCGCTTCCCGACGATCACCGGATGGACGAACTCGACCGCGACGTGGCGCACGTCCGAGCGCGCGATCGGCGACCGGCCGAACGCGACGAGCCGGCCGCCGCGCGCGAACCGCTCTGCCATCCGGTGGCAGCAGCGGGCGAGCGACTCGGCCTCGGCGTCGAAGAACGCGCGGTTGGCGTCGGTGCGGGACGCGAGCAGCTCGTCGATGCGCCGGGCGAGGACGTCGGTGCCGGCCGTGCTCACCGCCCCGGCTCAGGCGGCGGCCGCCGCGCCGGCGCGCTCGGGCACGGTCGCGAGCCACTCGACCCAGGGCTCGATCCCCTCGCCGGTCCGGGCGCTCACCAGCAGCCGCGCGACACCGGGGTTGACGGCGTCGAGGTTGGCGAGGAACCGGTCGAGGTCGAACTCTAGGTGGGGGAGGAGGTCGATCTTGTTGATCACCACCAGCTCGCAGGTGCGGAACATCAACGGGTACTTGAGCGGCTTGTCCTCGCCCTCCGCCACCGAGCAGACCATCACCCGTGCGTCCTCGCCGATCCGGAACTCGGCGGGGCAGACGAGGTTGCCGACGTTCTCGACGACCAGGAGGTCGATGTCGTCGAGGGGGACCGCGGGAATCGCGGAGCGGACCATGTTCGCGTCGAGGTGGCATTCGCCGCCGAACCCGGGGTCGGTATTGATCTGCGTGACCGGGACGTGGAGGTCGGCGATCCGGTCGGAGTCGAGGCTCCCCTGGACGTCGCCCTCCAGCACCCCGAGCCGGATCCCGTCGAGCGAGCCGATCGTCCGCTCGAGCAGCGTCGTCTTCCCGGCGCCGGGCGCGCTCATCATGTTCACCACGGCGACGCCGGCGCGGTCGAAATCGTCGCGGTTGGCGCGGGCGATCGTGTCGTTGGCGTCGAGGGCGCCCTCGGCGACCCTCACCTTGGTGCGGTGCATCGAACCTCCGGAACGCTCGGCTACATCGACTCCAGCTTCATGTATCGGCGCAACTCGGGAAGCTGCCCCGCGATCGCGGCCCCGATCGCCGCGATCACGGCCACCAGCACCAGCACCTGGAGCTTCGGGCCGACTGTGATCTCACCCATTCTCGGCTACCTCCTGTTCGCGTGCCGTCAGGTCCCGGAGCAACGACTCGACGAGGCGCACCGCGTCGTCGAGTGCGGCTCGCACCGGCTCGGAGAGCTCCGCGACCAGATCTTCCTGGTCGCCGCTCATCCGCGTCAGCGGCTCGCAGCCGACGACGAGGATCCGCGGCAGCGGGCCGTCGCCGAGCGATCGGGCCAGCGCCAGCACCTTGACCGGGTCCATGCCGTGGGCGTCGACCGCGGCACCGCCCTGGTGAGGCTCCGGCTCGATCACGTAGAGCGATCCCGGAGCCTCGCCGCGCGGGGTGGCGTCGAGCAGCAGCGCCGCCTCGTAGCCGTCGAGCAGCGCGTAGGCGAGGTCCATCCCCCGGATGCCGAAATCGACGACCTCCACGCCCGCCGGCAGCTCGCGTCGCGCGAGGCGGTCGGCGAGCGCCACGCCGAAGCCGTCGTCACCGAGGAACACGTTGCCGATCCCGGCGACGAGGATCCGCACCCCGGCGCTCGCCGCGGGCTCGGCCGCCGGCAGCGGCTCGACCTCGGCCGGTGCGAAGAAGAAGCGGTGCCCCGGCTGCCGGGACTCGCCGAGGTCGCGCCCCGGATCGGCCTCGACGACCACCGCGAGCTGGAGGTTGCCGTCGACGTCCTCGTCGATCCCCTCGACCACCGCCGTCATCCCCGCCAGCGCGATGTCGAAGACGTCGCCGCCCGGGCGGGGGCGGAGGCGGACCCGGCTGCCGCGGCGAAGCTCGGCGCCGTCGAGGTGGATCGAGTCCGGCCCCCGCCGTTCGAGCTCCTCCCAGTAGCTCGGCCGGTCGCTCATCGGCGCGACATCCCGAACTCGCGGATCGCCCCGTGGAGCCGCATCAGCTCTTCGTCGCTCAGCGCCTCCGTCCGCTCGAGGATCTCGCGGGCCCGCGGGTCGGATTCGCGCATCTCCGCCTTCTCCTCGTCGCTGAGGCTGAGGATGCTGAGGGTTAGGAGCTGGTCGATCTCGCCGCCGTCGAAGAGGTCGCCGGGGCTCTCGGGCGCCACCCGCGGGTAGTCCTCGAGGATGATCGGCGCGGCGAGGAGCGTCGAGCGGTCCGGCGGCTCGCCGACGAGCACCGGCCAGGCGCCCTCGTTCCGGCAATCGACCGCTTCCTTGCGAAGATCCTTGGGCGGGTCGGTGAGCGACACGAACTCGCCCGATCGCGCCCGCAGAACGGCGTGGGTCGAGCAGAAGGTCCGCTCGAGGGCCTCGACGCGCGGCTCGCCCCGCCAGGGGGCATCGTTTGCGACCAGCATCCGCAGCCGCCAGAGACCCTCGCCGAGGCGCTCGGCGTCCACTTCCACGGTGCCCCGGAGCTCGCGCCACCCTCGAACGATCGAGCCAGCGGGCTCGCCGTCGGTGTGGGCCAGCGCCTCGTCCCGCTCCCCGGCGGCGATCGCGATCGGGACCCTCGCCGGAGGTCCGGCGATCGCCACCTCCCGCTCGACCGCCTCCTCCCAGGCGAGGTGCCGGCGCGCGCCCACCGAGAGCTCGTCGACCTCCTGGCCCGCGGCGTCGCGCAGTCGGCGGCGAACCACCTGCAGGAACCGAACCGCGATCTCGACCCGAGGCTCGCTCGCCCCCCTCAGCAGGCACTCGGTGAGGAGCTCGGAGCGATCCTCGGGCCAGTCGCGCGGATAGACGCCGCCGAACGTGAATCGCTGCTGGTTCTTGAGCGCCGAGCGCCGGTACGGCCAGAGGACGTAGCCCTCGTACAGCACCGCGTTCGCGATCTGCCGCACCGGATCGTGTGCCTCGGGGGAGCTCACCGCCCCACCTCCTTGTCCGCCAGGAGCGCCGCCACCGCCTCGTCCCAACTCGCCAACGCCTCGCGCGCCCGAAAGGCACGAAGCCGCTCGAAGCTCTCCCGCCCGAGTCGCAGCCACGCTGCGTCGGGGAAGTGGCGGTCGATCGCCTCCCTCCAGGTCGAGACCGGCAGCGCGAATTCGGCCTCCTGCGTCCATGGGATCCGGACCGTCTGGAGGGCGCCGTCGGCGCCCGTGAAGAAGACGGTGCCGCTGAACAGGAACTCGAGCGGCACCTCACCGTCGCCGAGTGACTGCAGGTACTGGGCGGCGCTCACCTCGAGGTCGTAGGTGCAGGTGACCGGGACGTCGACGACCGTGCTGCCGGTGAACGGCGGGACGATCACCGTCGGCCGCACCCAGGGCAGGGTGCGAAGCGTCTCGCCCCAGCGATCGGGCGTGCCGAACAGGTCGGTGAGCTGCTCGGTCGCGTGCGAGTCATACGGGCGCCGCCGGGCCGCGATCTGGATCTGGACGTCGAGCAGGATCGACCGGATCGGCTCGCCGCCCGCGGCCTCGACCCGGAGCGCGAACTGCACCGTCGGCACAGCCGCGTACTCGAGCGCCGTGGCCCCGTCCACCGCGAACCCGAGCTCCGGGATCGATGCGGGCGCGGGGTGGTGCGCGGTCGAGGCCATCGGTCGACTCAGCCGGGGGAGAGGTTCGGCATGCTCGGGTCGATCGGGTTGTGCGACTTCGGGTTGACCCCGGTCGACCGCTCGGCGGTCGAGGTCCCGTCCGGATTGTGCCCCGGCGCCTGCTCGTAGTTGCCGCGCGCGTTGCCCTGGTTGATCCCCGGCGTATGCGCGGGATAGTCCGGGGGGACCTTCGCCTTGCCGAGCTTCAGGTTCGCCATCTCATCTCCTCTCCGCCGCACCGTCCGGCGCGGAGCTCGCTTGCGCCGAGGAGGTTCGCGAGGTCATCTTCGAGCGCTTGTCGAGCCGCTCGAAGAAGCGGTCCACCTCCTCCCATACCTCGCTGCCCCCGCTCAGCCCCCTCCAGTGCGTTCTGATCAGGCCGATCAGCGCGTAGCAGTCGTCGATCGGCACCAGCCAGTGCCCGCGGGCGCCCCGCGCCCGGTTGACGAGGAGCGCCTCGACGTCCGGCTCCATCTCCGCCAGGACCGGGTTCGCCCGCTCGAGCCCGTCCCACGACTCGAGCCCGAGGAGCGACTCGGTGGGGCCCATCGGGCTCGGGTAGTAAGCCATCACCCGCCCCTCCCTGGAGTTGCGGAAGAAGAACGCCATCTCGACCGGGATCCGGAGCTCCTCCCAGACGGCATCCGGGAGGTCGAGGTCGGCGAGCGCGAGCCGGCGATCGCCGACCTTGACGAAGTGGCCGCCGCCCGCCGCCCCGCGGTCGAAGAGCAGCGAGCAGGCCCGGCAGGCGCACATCAGCTCGCGGCTTTCGAGGTCGAGCAGGTGATCGTGCGGCTCGCCGATCGTCCCTCCGCAAAGGTCGCAACGCTCGCTCGGACCCTCGGCCGGTGCCGCGGGCTCGCGCGTCGTGCCCTGCGCCAGGCGGCGAAGCCGTGGCGAGGCGAGGGCGGTGGGGCGGGCGCCGGTCACCGAGCTCACGCGGGCGCCTCTACCGCGACCTTGACGAGGCCCGAGTCGTCGACCAGCAGCGGGATCGGCGCGAGGTGGAGGTCGGGGTCGTCGACGCCGCGGCCGGCGCGGACGACGTCGTAGCGCTCGCCGCAGCCCGGACACGCGAGCTCGGCGCCGGCGATCGTCGCGTCCGCCAGCGAGCCGGAGCAGCGCGGGCAGACCGGGCGGTAGGCGTAGTAGCGCTCGTCGACCCTCATGAACATCAGCCGTTCGCCCCCGACCCGCTTCACGAGCGGACCTTCGAGCGGACCCGCAAGCTCCGGCATCGCGCCGGCGATCTCCCAGGCCGGCTCGGCGGGCGCCGGCGCGTCGGCGCCCTCCGCCGCCCGCCGCGACGGGCCCTGCATCTCGAGCTGGATCAGCTGCGGCGCCGGCGGTTCGTCGGCGCCCTCGGCGAGAACCTCCTCGACCTCGGGAGCGGCCCTGTGGATCGCGTCCTCGATCGCCAGCTTCAGCGTCACCGCCGATGACGGGCAGCCGTTGCAGCTCCCGTCGAGCCGGAGGCGCACGGCGTTCCCCTCGATTGCCAGCAGCTCGACGTCGCCGCCGTGCGAGTCGAGGTAGGGGCGGACCGAGTCGAGCGCGCCCCGAACCCGAGCCTCGAGCGGCACGGGGTGGAGCCCATGAAGAAGCAGCAGGTGCGAGACGAGCTCGTCGTCGGCGAGCGCGTCGGCGAGGCGCCCGTCGTCGCCGACGGCGACGATCCCCACGATCCGCCCCAGCCCCTCGCCGTAGAGGTCGAGCAGGGCCTGGGCGAGCTCCAGCGAGCGCTCGCGCGCGGCGGAGTCGGCGATCCCCTCGATCCCCTCGAGCAGCCGCTCGACCTGCGCGATCCGCTCGCGTGCCTGGGCGTCGTCCAAGCGCGCGCTCCTAGCCGTGCTGCTCGCCGAACATCGGCGAGTGCACCTGGTGCAGCGTCTTTCCCTTGCCGAGGTACATGTGGACCCCGCACGGCAGGCACGGATCGAAGCTCCGCACCGCCCGCATGATGTCGATGCCGCGGAAGCTGTCGGGGCCGTTCTCCTCGAAGATCGGCTGGCCCATCACGGCATCCTCGTACGGCCCCGGCGTCCCGTAGGAGTCGGTCGGGCTCCCGTTCCACGGCGTCGGCGGGTAGGGGTGGTAGTTGGCGATCTTGCCGTCGCGGATCACCAGGTGGTGGGAGAGCACCCCGCGAACCGCCTCGTGGAACCCGCAGCCGATCGCCTCATCGGGGACATCGAAGTCCTCGAACACCTTCGTCCGCCCGGCCCTGATCTCATCGAACGCCCGGTCGACGAAGTGGAGCGCCATCGCCGCCGAGTAGGCGACGAAGTAGATCCGCGCCCGGTCGCGCTCAATCGCGTTCGACCATTCGGGGATCTTCCACTCGAGCGTCTGCTCGGGGGTGTTCGGCGTCTTCGGGAGGTTGATCTGCACGCTCTGGCCGGTGGCCTTGACGAAGGGCGTGTCGACCTTGTTCGCCAGCGCCGTCGCCCACAGCCGGGCCAGGGCCCCGCCGCCGGTGTCGAGCGCGAGGTGCTGGTCCGAGCGCTTGTCGTACCAGCGCGGGCTCATCACCCAGCTGTAGTTGCCGCCCTCGAGGTCGCGCTTCTGCGGCTTCGGGATCGTCGTCTGGTTCCACGGGTGGCGCTTGTCGACCGGGTTGCCGAGCGGGTCCTCATCGACGAACGTCCGCTCGTTCTCCCAGTCCTCGTAATAGGAGCTGCCGAGCAGGATCCGAATTCCCAGGTTGATGTCGACGAGGTCGTGGGTGACGAGCTCGCCGTCGATGATCACCCCCGGGGATACGAACATCTCGTTCCCCCAGTCGCTCATCGTCTTGTACTCGTACGTGCAATGCAGGGGGTTGTTGAATGCCCCCCAGCAGCCGAGCAGGATCCGCCGCCGGCCGACCTCCTCGTAGCCCGGCAGCGCCTCGTAGAAGAAGTCGAAGACGTCGTCGTTCATCGCCACCGCGCTCTTGATGAAGTCGAGGCAGCGCAGCAGGCGCGAGAGGTAGTCGGTGAGCAGCGTCGGCGTCGCCACCGTCCCCACCCCGCCGGGATAGATCGTCGAGGGGTGCACGTGGCGCCCCTCCATCAGGCAGATCATCTCCCGCCCGATCCGGCTCATCTGCAGGGCCTGCTTGTAGGTCTCGCCGACGAACGGGTTGTAGGAGCGCATGATGTCGGCGACCGTGCGGTAGCCGTGGACCTCCGCGTGCCGCGCTTCGGCCTTCTCGGCCTTGGCGAGGACGCTCGGGTTCGTCTCCTTGACCATCTGCTCGCAGAAGTCGACGAACACCAGGTTGTCCTGGAAGATGATGTGGTCGAAGATGTACTCCGCCGCCTCGCCGAGGTTGACGATCCACTCCGCCAGGGGCGGCGGCTTCACCCCGTAGGCCATCTGCTGCGCGTAGCACGAGCAGACGGCGTGGTTGTCGCCGCAGATCCCACAGATGCGGCTGGTGATGAAGTGGGCGTCGCGCGGGTCCTTGCCCTTCATGAACACGCTATAGCCCCGGAACAGCGACGAGGTGCTCTTGCACGACAGGACTTCGCCCGACTCGAAGTCGATCTTGGTGTAGATCCCGAGGTTGCCGACGATCCGCGTGATCGGGTCCCACGCCATGTCGACGACCTTGCCGGCCTCCGGCTTCACCTTCTCCCGAACTGCCATCTCTCGCTCTCCTCTCTCTGCCTCGCCGGGCCTACGCGCTCCAGCGCGGCTCGTACCCGGTCGTCAGCTCGGGCCGGTTGTGCCGCCACTTCGTTTCCTTGTTAAGAGATTTGTTCGTGATGCCGCGGAGCCTTCGGATCGCGGATCCGTAGGTCTTCGTCGCCGCCGACGAGATCGACCCCCCCGGCGGGGCGTCCATGAACGGCATGAACTTGTCGGGGAAGCCGGGCATCGTGCAGCCGATGCAGATCCCACCGACGTTCGGGCAGCCGCCAACCCCCGCCATCCAGCCCCGCTTCGGGACGTTGCAGTTGACGACCGGCCCCCAGCAGCCGATCTTCACCTGGCACTTCGGCGAGTTGTAGTCCTTCGCGAAGTCGCCCTGCTCGTAGTAGCCGGCCCGGTCGCACCCCTCGTGGACCGTCTTGCCGAAGATCCACTGGGGGCGAAGCTGCTCGTCGAGCGGGATCGTCGGGGCCATCCCGGCCGCCTGGTAGAGCAGCCAGACGAGCGTCTCCATGAAGTTCTCCGGCTGCACCGGGCAGCCGGGGATATTCACGATCGGGAGGCCGCCGGCCGAGCGGAAATCCCAGCCGAGGTAGTCGGCGAGGCCCATGCACCCGGTCGGGTTCCCGGCCATCGCGTGGATGCCCCCGTAGGTGGCGCAGGTGCCGACCGCGACCACCCCCCATGCCTTCGGCGCCAGGCGGTCGATCCACCAGTTCAGCGTCAGCGGGTCGCCGGTCGCCTGGTCGTTGCCGAACGACGTCCAGTAGCCCTCGCCGTTGATCTTCTCGTTCGGAATCGACCCCTCGATGACGAGGACGAACGGCGCGTCGAGCTCGTCGTTGACGGCCGCCCGAAACGGCTTAAGGAACTCCTCGCCGCCGAGCGTCGGCGACAGCACCTTGTTGTGAAGGTTCACCTTCGGCAGCCCGGGGATCGCGCCGAGGACCACGTCCTCGATTCCCGGCTGGCCGGCGGCGGTGACCGAGACCGAGTCGCCGTCGCAGCTCATCCCCTCCGAGATCCAGAGGATGTGCACCTCGTCCACGCCCGGTGAAGTGGGCGGTGCGGCTTCAGTCGCCATGCCTTGAGCCTCCTGTAGTCGTCAACGTCTCATCGAGCTCGAGCGAGTCCACCTCGAGCTCCTCGCCCGCGACGACCTCGAGGTCGAGGTCGCCGCATCGCGAGCACTGAAGCGGGAACGCGGTCATCACGGTGCGCGTGCCGCACGAGCGGCAGACGCCCTCCGCGCGAACGTGCTCGATCGCGAGCTCGGCGCCCTCCGCCGGCGTCCCCTGGGCGACGAGCTCGAACGCGAACTCGAGCGCCGAGGGGACCACCTGGCGCAGGTGGCCGACTCGCAGATCGACGCGGTGGATGCGGCGCCCGTCGGCATGCTCGGTGGCGATCCGCACCACCGACTCGGCGATCGAAAGCTCGTGCATCCCCGTCCTCAGCAAATCCTCGGGAGCGGATCGCCGGCGAGCAGGTCCATCACTCGCCGCCCTCCGAACGCGGTGTCGACCAGCACCATTCCCGGCGGCTCGCTCTTCACCTCGCCGATCTCGGCCGCCCGCCCGCCGCCCGGCGCCGAGCGCAGCGCCGCGAGCGCCGCCTCGGTGGCCTCCGGGGCCACGAACGCGACCAGCACGCCCTCGTTCGCGACGTACATGGGGTCGATCCCCAGCAGCTCGGCGGCGCCGGCGACCTCGGGGAGCACCGGAACGTCGCCCTCGCGAACGCCGATCGAGACCCCCGAGGCGCGCGCGAGCTCGTTCAGCACCGAGGCCACCCCGCCGCGGGTCGCGTCGCGCATGCAGCGGACCGCGGGGCCGGCGGCCTCGAGCACGGCGTCGACCGCGGGCCACAGCGGGCGGGTATCGGAGACGATGTCGGCGTCGAGCCCGAGCTCGCCGCGGGCGAGCATGATCGCGGTGCCGTGCTCGCCGATCGTCCCCGAGACGAGGACGCGGTCGCCCGGCTCGATCGCGGCGGGCGAGAGCTTCGCGCGGGCGTCGCGCCAGCCGATCCCCGTCGTGCAGACGTACATCGAGTCGCAGTGCCCGCGCTCGACGACCTTGGTGTCGCCGCCGACGATCTCGACGCCGGCGGCGGCGGCGGCCGTGGCCATCGCCTCCACCTCGGCCCGGAGCTCGTCCGCGTCGAGGCCCTCCTCGAGGACCAGCGACACGGTGAGCGCGAGCGGGCGGGCGCCGGCGACGGCGAGGTCGTTGACGGTTCCGTTCACCGCCAGCTCGCCGATCGAGGAGCCCGGGAACCGGATCGGTTTGACGACGAACGTGTCGCTGGTGACGGCGAGGGCGACGCCGTCTACCTCGACCGCGCCGGCGTCGGCGAGCTCGTCGATGCCGAAGGCGGGCGCCAGCAGGCCCTCGATCAGGGTCTGGGTCGCCTTCCCGCCGGCGCCGTGGGCCATCGTCACCCGCTCGTCCCGCAAGCGCGGCCGCTTCGAGCGGGCGGTCTCGATGATCCCGAGGATGCGCTCCTCGCGGCCGGAGTCGGTCCTCGCGGTGACGCTCCCCTCGGCCTTCACACGAGCTCCTTCTCGCGCGCGAAGCGGCCGTAGTTGTAGTAGGCGGCACAGGCCCCCTCCGGCGAGACCATGCAGGTGCCGATCGCGTGCTCGGGTGTGCAGGCCGTGCCGAACACCTTGCACTCCCACGGCTTGATCACGCCCTTCAGCACCTCGCCGCACTGACAGGCCTTGGGGTCGGCGACGCGGACGCCCGGCACCTCGTAGCGGAGCTCAGCGTCGAAGTCCGCGTAGGCGTCCGAGAGCTTGAGCGCGCTCTGGGTGATGAAGCCGAGCCCCCGCCACTCGAAGTGCGGCCGTAGCTCGAAGACCTCGGCCATCACCTTGAGCGCCGGGAGGTTCCCCTCGTAGGGGACAACCCGCCTGTACTGGTTCTCGACCTGGCAGCGGCCCTCGGCGAGCTGGGTGAGGATCATCTCGATCGACTGGAGGATGTCGAGCGGCTCGAAGCCGGAGGTGACGAGCGGTCTCCCGTAGTCGGCGGGTATGAACTCGAACGGGCGGACCCCGACGATCGTCGAGACGTGCCCGGGCCCGATGAAGCCGTCGAGGCGGAGGTCGGGGGAGTCGAGCAGGGCCCGCAGCGGCGGGACGATCGTGACGTGGTTGCACATGCAGAAGAAGTTGGAGACGCCCTCGGCCTTCGCCCGCTTCAGCGTCAGCGCGGTCGAGGGCGCCGTCGTCTCGAAGCCGATCGCGAAGAAGACGACCTCGCGGTCGGGGTTCGCCTTCGCGATCCGCAGCGCGTCGAGCGGCGAGTAGACCATGCGGATGTCGGCGCCCGCGGCCTTCGCCTCGAGCAGGGTGCGCTCCGACCCCGGCACCCGCATCATGTCCCCGAAGCAGGTGAAGATCACGCCGTCGCGGTCGGCGATCGCCATCCCGTCGTCGACCCGCCCCATCGGGATCACGCAGACCGGGCACCCGGGACCGTGGACCAGCTCGACGTTCTCCGGCAGCAGGTCGTCGACGCCGTACTTGTAGATCGAGTGGGTGTGCCCGCCGCACACCTCCATCAGCTGGTAGTGGCGGCCGGGCTCGACCAGCGAGAGGATCTGTGCCGACAGCGCCCGCCCGAGCTCGGCGTCCCGATACTCGTCGACGAATTTCACGGGCCCTCACCGAGCTTCGCGATGGCAGTAGCGGCGTGGACCAGGAGCTCGTCGCCGACCCGGACCGGCGCGACCAGCGCGATCTCGACCGTCTCCCGCCGGTCGGACTCATCCGCGCAAACCGCCAGCCCCCGGTCCTCGTCGACGGCGAGCACCCGGAGCGGGACCGCGACGTCGCCGCAGGTAATGCATGCCTCCCCCAAGTCGCAGCGCGGCTCCATCCGCTCGGCGAGCTGGTGTGGCGACGCGCTCACTCGATGACGCTCGCCTTGAGCTCCTCGAGCTCCTGCTTGTAGTCGGCGCCCATCCCCTCGAGCAGCCGCAGGGTCGCCTCGGCCTCTTCCTCGTCGACCCTGGAGATCGCGAATCCGACGTGGATCAGAACCCAGTCGCCCTCACCGACGCCGCCGCCCTCGCCGTCGAGGAGCCCGACGTTGACGTTGCGACGAACACCCGCCACATCGACCTTCGCGAGCCGGTTCGACTCGTCGACGATCTCCATCACTTGGCCCGGAATCGCCAGGCACATTTTGCAAGTTCCCTCTCTCTTCCCTGCGAACTCGCAAGCTAGCACTCGCCTGACGGCCCCGCAAGGAGCGCGAACCCGGCGATCGCGGCCGCTCCGTAGAGGACCGCGGCGCCGATCGCCACCGCGTGGAAGCCGCCGACGAAGCCGGCCGCCGCCGGGGCGCCGGCGACGGCCCCGGCGATCGCGATCCCGATCGCGCCGCCCGCCTGGCGGGAGGTGTTGTTGATCGCCGAGGCGAGGCCGGCGCGCTCTGCGGGAACGGCGGCGATCGCCGCGGCGACCACCGCCGGGGTGAGGATGCCGAGTCCTATCCCCCACAGAAGGAAGGCCGGCAGCAGCGTCCGGTAGCCCGTGTCCGGGTCGGCGGCGACGAGGAGCGCCAACCCGGCCGCCGCGACCGCGAGCCCGGCCGCCATCGGGATCCGCGAGCCGACCCGGCTCACCAGGCGGCCGGCGAGCGGGGCGATGATCGCGAGCGGCGCGAACAGCGGCACGATCGCGACGCCGGCGTCGATTGGCGAGCGGCCCTGGATCTTCTGGAGGAAGAGCGTGAGGACGAACAGCGTCCCGAGGGTGCCGAGATTCATCGCCGCCGAGGTGCCGTTGGCGACAGAGAACCCCCGCCGCCGAAAGAGGCCGAGCGGCAGCATCGCGTCGGCGCCGCGGCGGTGTTCGACGACGCGGAATAGGGCGGCGAGGAGGACCGCGCAGGCGGCGGCGGCGATCACCGCCGGCGAGCCTGCCCCGCCGCGCCCGGCCTCGATGAAGGCGAACGTGATCGCCGCCAGCAGCGCGGCGCCGAGCGCCACCCCCCGCGCGTCGAGCGTCCGCGCATCGCGTTCGGCGCTCTCGCGGACGATCGCGGCGGCGGCGACGAACGAGATCGCGACGATCGGCATGTTGACGAGGAAGATCGCCCGCCAGCCGAGGGCGTCGACGAGGATCCCGCCGAGCAGCGGGCCGGCCGGGAGGGCCAGGCTCCCGATCCCCGCCCAGAGCCCGATCGCCCTCGCCTGCTCCGGCCCCTCCGGGAAGGCGTGGCTGATGATCGCGAGCGTCCCGGGGAGCAGGAGCGCGGCCCCGACCCCCTGGACGACGCGGGCCGCGACCAGCACCGCGGTCGTCGCGGCAAGGCCGCAGGCCAGCGACCCGGCGCCGAAGACGACGAGCCCGGTGAGGACCACCCGCTTGTGACCGCGGAGGTCGCCGATCGTGCCGCCGGCGAGCATCAGCGAGGCGAGCGCGAGCGCGTAGCCGTCGACGACCCACTGAAGGCCGCTGACGCTCGCCCCGACGCCGGACGCGATCGTCGGCAGGGCGACGTTGACGATCGTCACGTCGAGCAGGACCAGGAAGTAGCCGACTCACATAACCCCCAGCACCGCGCGCGGTGAGGCAGCGCGCACCCCGGCGGCCGCGCGCTGCGGCAGCGTCCGGGCAGCGCTCGGCATCGCTCGATGCCTACCCCGAAGCAACCGAGCTAATCGGCCGGCGCGCGCCGAGTGCAAGCGTGAGCCGCGCGCGGAGCGGCTACCAGTCGAGCCGCCGGCCGTCGCGGAAGAAGCCGCCCGTCGGCCCCTCGTCGGGAAGCGTCGCCGCCCAGACCACCCCGGCCGCGCCGTCCGCGACCGGGCGGCCACCAGGTCCGCCCATGTCGGTCGCGACCCAGCCCGGGCAGACGGCGTTGACCAGGATCCCGTCGCCGCGCAGGTCGTTCGCCAGGACCCGGGTCAGCGCGTTGAGCGCGACCTTCGAGAGCCGGTAGGCGAGCCAGCCGGTGCCCATCTCGGCGAGCTGGCCGGCCCCACTTGAGACGTTGACGATCCGCGGATGGGCGCCGCCGCGGAGCAGCGGGACGAATGCCCGGCAGCTGCGCCAGGGGCCGAGGGCGTTGACCTCGAACGCTCGGCGGAGGTCGTCCGGAGCGGCGTTGACGGCGGCCTCGCCGCCCGAGCCGGGGTAGACGCCGGCGTTGTTGACGAGCGCGTCGAGGCGGCCGGCCTCGTGGGCGAGTTCGGCGGCGAGGCTCGAGATCTCCTCGTCGTCGGTGACGTCGAGCTGGCGGGAGCTGACGTCGAGACCGTCGGCGCGCAGGCGCCGCGCCGCCGCCTCGCCCGCCTCGATGTCGCGCGACCCGGCGATCACCGAGAACTCCCGCTCGGCGAGCTGGCGAGCGGTCTCGAGCCCGAGCCCGCGATTCGCCCCGGTGACACGCGCTACCCGCGCCCCGTCGGCGGCCGACGGCATCAGCTGGGCTGCCCCGAGGGCCGAATCAGGATCTCGTTGACGTCGACGTGCCCGGGCTGGGCGAGCGCGAACATCACCGCCCGCGCGATGTCGTCGGCCTCGAGCGCGCCGCTCGGCCGCTCGTCGAAGAACGGGGTGTCGACGGCGCCGGGCTCGACCACCGTCACCCTGATCGAGTCGTTCTCGCGAAGCTGGCGGAGCTCGGCCCGGAGCGAGGCCCCGATCGCGGCAGCTGCCCACTTGGTCGCCGAGTAGAGCGAGCCGGGGACGGTGCGGCGGCCGGCGACCGAGCCGGTGATGACGTAGTGACCCGCGTCGCGCTCGAGCAGGTGGGGGAGGGTGGCGCGGATCGTCAGCGCGACGCCGAGGACATTGGTGAGGACCATCTCCCGCCACTGCTCCGGCGATTCGGAGAGGAAGCCGCGCGAGGCGCCGAACCCGGCGTTCGCGAAGACCGCGTCGATTCGGCCGAAGCCCTCGAGTGCCGCCCCCGCGAGCGCCTCGACGTCGTCCCATTCGGCGACGTCGCAGCGGGCCGCGAG
>JBKPNB010000344.1:0-7810 GCA_046732395.1 Actinomycetota bacterium
GACCTCGGCCTCGACGGCGGCGCGGATCTCGGCCGCGACCGGCGGTCGCAGCTCGAGCTCCGAGAGCACGGCACGCAGGTAGAGCCCGGTCCCGCCAATGACGAGCGGCCGACGCCCGGCCGCGAGCAGCGAGTCGACCTCGGCCTGGGCGAGCGCCGCGAAGCGTCCCGCCGAGAACTCCTCGTCGACGCCGGCGATGCTGACCAGGCGGTGCTCGAGCCGCGCCCGCTCGGCCGCGGTCGGCGCGCCTGTCAGCGCCTCGAGCCCACGGTAGACCTGGAGCGCGTCGCAGGAGACGGCCACCGGGTCCTCGCCCCGCGCGCGCAGCCGCTCGGCGAGGGCGATCGCGACCGCGGTCTTCCCGGTCGCGGTCGGCCCGAAGATCGCGACGAGCTTCACGCGTCCTCGGGAAGCTCAATCTCTCGCCGACGCAGGTCACCCCGCAGGGCGCGGCGGATCCGCCGCGAGCTCAGCGGCCGGTCGTCGTCGAGCCGGACCCGTGGCTCGAGCGGAAGCCGCTCGGCGAGCCACACGTAGCGCTCGTCGGCGGTGTCGATCGGCGGATCGAGGCGCTCGAGGAATCCCTCGACGTAGAACGAGCGCATGTAGTGGACGTGGATCAGCTCGGCGAGCTCGGCGGACCCCGCCGCGCCGCGGTAGCGGCCGCGCCGGGTGATCCGGTAGTTGTACGGCCACGGCAGGGTCGCCACCCGATCGGGGCGGCGCGAGAGGACGAGTGCGAGCGCGATCTGGTCGAGGTTGTCGATCCTCCCGGACGGCGGCAGCCGCTCCTCGTCGAGGAGGCGGCGGAACAGCTCGAGCCACTCGCCGAGGACGCCCGCCTCGCGGCGGGCGGCGACGAGGCCGCTGTTCCAGTAGCCGCGGGCGCGGGCGCCGCGAAGAGCGGTCTCGATCCAGGGCGGGTCGGTGACTTCGGCGAGCTCGTAGAGCCCCCGCCAGTAGGGCTCGTTGTCGTGATCTGGCCCGGTGGTGCCCTCGCTGACCTTGCCCACCGGGGCGGCGGCGGCGTCGGTCTCGGCGCCGAGCTCGAGGAGGTCCGGCTCGCCGAGGATCACCGCATCGGAGTCGAGCACCGCCAGCGAGTCCTCGGCGAACTCGCGCTCGGCGTGCGCCGCCGCGTGGACCTTGTTGGCGATCGGATGGAACGCGTGCTCGACGTTGATCTCCTCCTCGATCAGCTCCACGCCGAGCTCGGCGAGCGCCGCCCGCGTCTCGCCGGTCAGCGGCTGGCCTCGGCGTGGGCGGTAGGCGGCGATCGGGCTCTCGGCGAGCCGCCCGCCGAACCGCCGGACAGAGCCGCACAGGAGCAGCGCCTCGCCCTCGAGGCGGCCGGCCTCGACGCAGACGACGAACCGCAGGCTCATCTGGGAAGGAGGCGCGAGGCGAGGACCTCGCGGCCACCGAGCGTCGTCGAGGTGGCCTCGGCGATCTCGACCTCGACCAGCTCGCCCGGGGCGGCGGTACCGTCGAAGTTGACGGTCTTGTTGTGGCGGTTGCGTCCCCGAAGGCGGCTAGGGTCGGTGCGGCTCGGGCCCTCGACCAGGACCTCCTCGACCCGGCCGACGAAGCGCTTGGCCCGCTCGCGGGCGCGCCGCTGGACGAGGGGGACGAGGCGGTCCATCCGCTCGCGCCTGACCGCGTCGGGCACCTGGCCGGCGAGCGTCGCCGCCTCGGTGCCGCGGCGGGGGGAGTAGATGAACGTGAAGGCCCCATCGAAGCCGACCTCGTCGACGACCTCGAGGGTGGCGGCGAAGTCCTCATCGGTCTCGCCCGGGAACCCGACGATGATGTCGGTGGTGAGCGCGCAGTCCGGGACGTGCTCGCGGATCTGCGCCACCCGATCGAGATAGCGCTCGCGGTTGTAGGTGCGCCGCATCGCCTTCAGGATCCGACTCGAACCCGACTGGAGCGGTAGGTGGATGTGCTCGCAGAGGGCGGGGAGCTCGGCGTGGGCGCGGATCACGTCCTCGCGGATGTCCTTCGGATGGGGGCTCGTGTAGCGGATCCGCTCGATCCCCTCGACCGCGTCGATCCGCCCCAGAAGCTCGGCGAAGGTGACCCTCGTCTCGCGTGGAAGGTCGCGGCCGAAGCTGTTGACGTTCTGCCCGAGCAGCGTCACCTCCCGGACCCCGTCGGCGGCGAGATGGGCGACCTCGCCGACCAGCTCACCGGGGTCGCGGCTCCGCTCGCGGCCGCGGGTCTGGGGCACGATGCAGTACGAGCAGACGCAGTTACATCCCTGCGAGATCTGGACCCAGGCCTGGAACTCGCGGTCGCGCTTCGCGGGAAGATGGCCGGAGAAGTCCTCGAACTCGAAGTAGCCCTGGGCGGCGAGCGAGTCGGAGGCGAGGAATTCGGCGAGGCGCTGGATCTGCCCCGGACCGAAGGCGACGTCGACGAACGGGAACTGCTCGAACACCTCGTCCTTCACCGACTGCGCCCAGCACCCGCCCACCCCGACCACGACCTCCGGGCGCTCGCGCTTCAGCCGCTTCGCCTCGCCGAGATGGGCGACGAAGCGGCTGTCCGCCTTCTCGCGGATCGAGCAGGTGTTGAAGAGGACGAGGTCGGCGTCCCCTCGCTCGGCGGCCTCCTCGTAGCCGAGCGAGTCGAGCATCCCGCGCATCCGCTCGGAATCGTGCTCGTTCATCTGGCACCCGAAGGTGGTGACGTGGTAGCTCTTGGACAGCATGGCCCGTCCTCGATCCAAGACTTTAGCCCGGGCTCACCGCCCGAATGGGCCGAGCTAGCGTCTCGGATTCCGCGCTTCGCCAAGCGACCGCGGGAGTGGGCCCTGACCGTCCCGCCCCCTTGCTGTCCATGGGCCATGGGAGGGCCGCTGCCGGCGCGACGCCGGGGGTTGCCGCTGCGATCCCCGACCACCTCGCGGGATACCGCTCGTTCTCGCCGACCCACTGGAGCCGAATGGCCGACGGTCGAGGCGAACCCGTTTGGCCGGCGGGACTGGGGAGGCCAGCGTGTCGCAGTAGGGGCAGAAGGACCACCGGCGATCGACGAGCTTGCCGCAGCGCCGACACGGATCCTTGACCCGCGTGCGGCACTTCGGACAGCGCTGATACGTCGCCTGGATCGGATGTTCGCAGTTAAGACAAACCGCTTCCTCGAGCCGCTTGACCCGGAATATCGAGGCGCGTATCTCCAACTCCCGTTCACACGCGTCCCGGAGGAGCTGGGGCGGGCGGAGGAGCGCGTAGACGAGCGTGCCGACGTACGGATAAAGCGAAACCGCCGTCGCGCACCCGACCAGCACCGGATCCACGATCCGGCGCTTCGCGTCGACATACGTCCACGCGATCAGCGCGAGCCAGATAACGAAAAGGAAATAGGCGAAGAGGTCGAGGTACAAGCCCAACTCGCCGGTGATTCCGAAATAGCTCGAGGGCATGGGAATGGCGCCACAACCCTTCGTTGGGTGCGGTGAGATCCCTCTCCCGGACGGCGCCGACCTCTGAAAGACAGTTTTCTTTCAACCCACCGCCCGGCGATCGCCGGGCTAGCGCGCTGCGCAAAACGGGTCGCCTACTCCTGTCGAGGCAGGCTGAGCGCCTGCGATCCGGTCCGTTAGTCGGCCAGTATCAGGCTGCCGGAGACCCTCCACAGGCCCACGGCCCCAGCGCTCTGGAAGCGAGTGTGTCCGGTGCCGCTGGCCCTGGCGAAGATCCCGGTGCTCGCGGCTCCGTCGACCGTGTACTCCAGCTTCCAGAAGCCCGGATGCCCGTAGCTGTGTGCCCCGGCATGGGATTCGCCCGAGCGACCGGGCGGGCAGAAAGTGCCTTCCTCGTCGAGGACCAGCTCGTCCGAGCTTCCGATGAGATCGATTGCCTCGACCCTCCTTACCTCCAGGCAGGGGCTGTCGGCGATCTCGGTGAAGGTCTCGTCGAGGATCGTGATCGTCGCCCTGCCGTAGCCGACCAGCCTGCCTACGCCGCAGAACTCATCCGGGCGGCAGGGCGCATTGGAGGCGGGATGACCCTTCGGAAAGAGAACCCGGAACGTCCCTTTGACCCCAGGAGGGGCCGCCGACGCCGGAGCCACCGAGACCGTGAACGCGAGCAGGGCGCAGATCGCGACGGCGAAAAGCAGGTGCTTTGCCTTCATGTTTCCTCCGCTTTCCGACTCCGTAGTGGGGGCGATGTAGGGACGAGCCGGAGCCAGGCAGACACTACCCGTTTCCACGCGCCCGCCCAGCATTTCGCCCCGTCACCGCGAGGCGAACCGACGCACCTGAGCTCAGCCCCAGAGGGGAAGCGGCCCGATGGCGGCGCCGGCCAGGGAAGGGGGATCACGCCGGCCGACGCCGCGCACCAAGCCCGCCCAAGAGGGTCCCTGCCTAGTCCCTTGGGGCGAGCGTATGTACCCCCGGCAATGGAGCTCGAAACGACGAGCCCCCGAACGAAAGGGGCGGCACCGTGGCGCCCCTACCGCCGCTGAGGGTACCGGCGGCCGGGCGCGGGTTGCTTGACGGTGAGGATGCCCTTGATGCCGGCCGCCCTGCTAGACCTCGAAAGGTGCTACTGGCGTCTGGGCCTGGGAAGGCGCACGCCCATAGGGCTCGGGGACTGACGAGGTTGGCCACGGTCGGAGCGGCCGCCGTGGTCCTGACCGGGTGCGGTGAGGGCGACAGCACCGTCGATGGCTCCCCGGCCAGCCAGGCGTGCGTGAAGATCGCAAGCGGCGAGCCCGCCAGGTGCGGCGCACCGCTGACCGAATCCAAGAGGCTTTACGCCAGCTCGAGTCAACGCCCGCCGTCGAAGCCCGAACCGCCGAACCCGAAGCCGAAGCCCATCATCACGAAGCGCCAGGCCTGCGGCAGCTATGGCGGTTTCGACGCCAACGTCTGCCAGGACAGCTACGTCGCCCTCTGCGTTTACGGCCATCTGAAGCGGCGGGTGCGGGCCTACTACGAGGGGAACGCCCCCGACCTCTCGACGCAGGCCGTGCGGTGGGCACGCGGCTACTACGGGCGTCAGGAAAGCTGGGAGGCCGGCATGACCGGATGCCAGGCCGCGCTCCTCGACGAATACCAGCGGCTTTACAGCGGCGGATAGGAGTGAGGTGCCGGCGGGGGAGCCGACCGCTACTTGACCGTCAGCGTGCCCTTCATCCCGGCCGCCTCGTGTCCGGGCACCGAGCAGAAGAACGTGTACTTGCCCGGCTTCAGGTTGACGGTCGCCGAGGTCGAGCTGCCGGTGATGATGTCGGTTCCGCCGAGGTCCTTGCCGCTCGGATCGGCGATGTGGACGTCGTGGCCGACCGGCGACTGGTTGGTGAACTCGATCGCCACCGGGCCGGCCTTCGATGCCGTCACGCTCGACTGCTGGAAGGCGAGCTGCCCGCTCGGATCGGCGCTGACCTTCACCGTCGACCCCCCGCCCGCCGCGCCGCCGGTGCTCGTGGTCGACGTCGACGTGGTGGAGGTCGACGTCGACGTGGTGGAGGTCGAGGTGGAGGTAGTGGGGGTCGTCGTCGACGTCGACGTCGTGGCGGCGGCCTGCTCGGCCTCGCGCTTGTGCGCCTCGTCGGCCGCGTTCAGGACCGCGAAGGTGGTCGTCCCGCCGACGAGCAGGATGAACCAGCCGAAGACCCCGACCAGCACGAGTCGATTCGGCGGAAAGCTCTCGAACCGCAGGCCGACGACGGCGAGCACGACCGCCGAGACGACCAGCGCGATGCCGAGCGTGAAGAAGAGCGTGTGGTCGATGTTCGCGGCGGGGATCGCCATGCCAGGGGCGCGATCCTACCGATCGGCCGGCCCCCGCCAGACGGCTCGAGCGGACCTCAATCCGCCCAGGCGCTGGTCCTCGACTCGCGGATCACGGTGACCTTGATCCGGCCCGGGTAGGCGACCTCCTTCTCGATCGCCGCCGCGGCCTCGTGGGCGATCAGCGCCGCTCCCTCGTCGTCGACCTGGCCGGGATCGACGATCACCCGGACCTCGCGGCCGGCGCGCATCGCGAGCACTCGCTCGACCCCGGGATGGCGCGAGGCGATGTCCTCGAGATCGCGGAGGCGTGAGATGTACTGCTCGAGGGCCTCGCCGCGGGCGCCTGGACGGGCGCCGGAGATCGCGTCGGCCGCCTGGACGATCACCGCCTCGACCGTGCGCGGCTCGACCTCGTTGTGGTGGGCCTCGATGGCGTGGCTGACGGCCTCCGACTCACCGTGCCGGCGGGCGATCCGAGCCCCGACGGCGGCGTGGGTGCCCTCGACCTCGTGGCCGACCGCCTTGCCGATGTCGTGAAGCAGCGCCGCCCGCCGCGCGGTCTCGAGCGAGGCGCCGAGCTCGCCGGCGACGAGCGCCGCGAGGTTCGCGCATTCGACGAGATGGTCGAGCACGTTCTGCCCGTAGCTGGTCCGGAACTTGAGCTGGCCGAGGAGGGCGACGAGCTTCGGGTCGAGGGCGTTGACGTGGGCCTCGAGGGCCGCGCGGTCTCCCTCCTCGACGATCCGCTCCTCGATCTGATCGCGCGCCTGCTCGTAGGTCTCCTCGATCAGCGCCGGCGTGATCCGCCCATCGGCGACGAGGCGCTCGAGCGTGAGCCGCGCGATCTCCCGGCGGACCCCGTCGAAGCTCGAGAGGAGGACGGCGTTCGGGGTCTCGTCGATGATCACGTCGACCCCGGTGAGCTGCTCCAGCGCGCGAATGTTGCGCCCGTCGCGGCCGATGATCCGGCCCTTCATCTCGTCGCCGGGAAGCTCGACCAGGCGGGTCGTCGAATCGCTCGAGTGTCGTGGGGCGAGCCGCTGCATCGCCACCGAGAGGATGCTGCGGGCCCGGCGCTCGGCCTCGTGCCTGGTCTGGTCCTCGAGCTCGACCAGCCGCAGCCCGGCCTGGTGGCGCGCCTCCTGCTCGATATCGGCCAGCAGCAGCTCCTTGGCCTGACTCGCGGTCAGCCCCGAGATCCGCTCGAGCTCGCGGCGCTGGACTCGCTTCGCCCGCTTCAGCTCCTCCGCCTGCTGGGCGAGGTTGCGCTCACGATCCTCGAGCGCCTGCGCGCGACGGTCGAGATCGGCCCCCTTGACCGCCAGCGACTCGGCCTCGCGCAGCGCCTGTTCCTCCATCCGCGCGATCTCCTCGCGCCGCGCCTGGAGCTCGGCGTCGACGTCGGTCCGGTCGCCGTCCTCCTGGTTGGCGGGGGGCGCCTCCGGGGTCCCGCGCCGCCACCCGGACCACAGCGAGCGTGACGCCATCGCTTCCTCTCCTCCGGCCGCACGGCCGGATCCTCGGTTGACCACCTGCCCCGACCGCTTAGTGCGATCGGGCCGGCCGGCGGTGCCGGAGACACTTATGCGGGCTGTCCAGCGCGCGCCCGCAGATGCGGGGCGCGTCGCCCCCGGCTAGGTCGCCGCGGGGGCCGTGCTGCACCTCCTCGAAGGCTCGTTAGGGGATCGAAGCTTGTTCAAATTTCTCTGGATTCAGCGCTCATCGTGTCGAAGGCGGCCACCGGCCGCCCATCCATCGTAGAGGGGGATCGCCGGAATCGCAACCGTCGGGGGCGCCGCTCAGGCGGCGGCCCGCTCGGCACGTCGGACCGCCTCGTAGGCGACCTCCGAGCCGTAGCCGCGGCGGACGAGGTAGGCGAGCGCCCGTCCCCGGCCGGCCTCTTCGGAGAGATCGGCGCCGCGAGAGATGAGGAGCTCCGCCCCGCGCTCGGCCTGCGCCTCAGCCGGGTCCGAGGCGAGCGCGGCCGCGATCTGCCCGGCCCCCACCCCGCGCGCCTCGAGCGCGTCGCGGATCCGCTTCGGGCCCCAGCCGCGGAGCTCGCGC
>JBKPNB010000345.1:0-3538 GCA_046732395.1 Actinomycetota bacterium
TCCGCCCGCGCCATTCATAGGCCTCGGTCAGCGGCGGGTATGTGGCTGGTTGTGCCATCTCTCCTCCTCGTTTCGAACAGAATCCCGTCCTGGCTGCCCCGACCGCCAGCGATGAAACGCCAACCGATCTGATCTGCGACATTGACCCACCCTTCGTTGTCACGGTTGCGCGGTTACCCGGGCGGACCGGGATAGGAAGGGCCCATGAGCCCGGGTGCCGCACAGAACCGCGACTCGATCCTCGCGCGCCGTTACGCACGCGCGCCACCGAGCGAATATCAACGATTGGGTTAGCAGTTTTTGCCTACTCCAGTAGGCGCATGATTGAGCGCCCTTCCGGTGGGGTACTGCGTCGCGACAGAGTGAGAATCGCGTGCGCGGAACCGCGTACGCCCAAGGCGGGCCTTGGCACCAAGGACCGAGGAAGGGAAGTAATAGGGTGAAACGAGCAGGGATACTCGCAGCATTGTCGATGCTGTTGGTGGCCTTGCCGGCTGCGCCGGCTTTGGCTAGCCAAACGACATCGATCAACCCGGCGAATGCGCCGTCGGGTACGCACCTCCAGACGGGTACAATCGGCTGCACCGTTACCGGCCAATCGGTCTCGTGTAGCTCATTCGAACTCGCGGGCGTCGGTCACACAAACGCGATTTTGAAGTTGACAGCTACCTACACCGCGACGATTGACTGCCGTAACCCTGGCGGCCACGTGGTCGAGTCGCACTCGCAGGACGTCACCGTTCGGTCGGGCCCCATAAAACTACGGTCCACCAAGAACGGTAGGCTCACGGTACCCGAGGTCAGCGTGAGCGCCCCGACGAAGCGCGAAATCCTGGCACAGGCAAGCTGCCCCAACCCGAACTGGACCCCAGAGGTCCGAAAGGGGACCATCACGCTCGAGAGCTTCACGTATACCCTGAAGTTCCAGGGCTTCTCGGGCGCCTACATCAAGATCACAGGCAATGACCCGTAATCGGTAGGACGGTCAGGGCTAGACATGAAGAGAGCCGGACCTCGGGGTCCGGCTCTTTTTCACGGGAATCTACGTCGGCCCTTGACCGGGATTGGAAGAACGCGTCGCCGGATCAGATCCCTCCCCCGCCCCCTCCGCGAATCGGTCTTGGTAACCCATCGATGCCGCGCGAACCGATCAAGCTCGCGGAGAAGATTGTCGAGCTCGCGCTCCTTCGCTCGCCGCGCCGCCCAATCCCTACGCGCTCGGCTGCGGCCGTGGCGCAGGGCACGCCGGCGCGCGATGCGTTCGGCATATAGTGACTCGGGCGCGAGGGCCGGCCCAGCGAGCCCCGCAAGCTCGTCCGCTAGCTCTGGATCGCCTACCGGGAGGCGCAATGCGGTCAAGCGTCGAGCGCCAGGTCCGCCGCGTCCCGGCCTCTCGATCCGACGAATCTCGCTAGTCGATAGCTCGGCCGCCTCGCCGAGCGCGGCCTGCGTGAGTCCACGATGGCGCGAGGGTAGTACTGAAGGCAGGGCGCCTGCTAACCCGCCCCCCTCTCCTCGAGCAGCCGCCTGAGCCTCGCGTTCTCCTCCCGCTCGGCCTCCAGCGCCTCATTGGCCCGCTCCAGCTCGGCAGCGTTTGCATGTGATCTCGCGAGGTGGAACACCCGATTGGCCTCGAGCCGCTCCAGCACGGGGTTACGATCCCAGGGCTCAACCACCTCGGCTAGCGCTGGCGCCCAACGGGCGTGGGGGTGCCAGGCCACGGCGAAGCCGAAGAACGGAGGCAGCGTGGCGAGGCGCAGGTCCCGACGGCGATCGAGAAAGTCCTCGATCGCCGTCAATACGCCGTTGCGGGGACCGCCCTCGCGCTTCGCCGTGCTGTACATCGGCATGCCCTTGTCGAGGATCCCCGGCCGACCGGGAAAGATGAACCCACGCTCGACCGACGGCTGCCGCTTCGCCTCGGGGATCGCGTTCGGATTCCAATACGCATCCCGCCTGCCGTGCGGCCATCCGACGTCGTGGAACATGAGCAGTGGGATTTCCGGCCCCGGGGCGCGGGCGTCGATCACCCGCAGCTCCTCGCTAACCGTGTAGTAGTTGTGATCTCCGTCGACGATGACGGCGTCGGGGAGGTCGATCCGTCGCAGCGCCTCATGGCTCGCCTCACGGACCAGCTCGAGCTCCTGGCGCCGTTCGCTGAGGTCGATCAACTCTGGCTGCGGATCGGGGTCGATGGCGATCACGCGCGCCCCGGCTCCCGCTGCCCACGCGAGCAGGTCGCGGGTCAGGTCGCCGGCGTAGGCCCCAATCTCGGCGACCGACCTCGCGTCGATCGCGTCGAGACACCCGAGCAGGATCTCCGCGATGTTCGCCAGCGAGTGGCCCCACCGGGCGGGGTCGTTTTTGTAGGTGTCGGCGTCTATCCCGCCGAGCATCGCGTCAGCGTACGCGCTTCAGGAAACCGTCCACGTTGAAGGTGAGCGACCGCTCGCGCGAGGGATCCGGCACGAACTCGCCTTCCTTGGCGATCGACCGCACCGCGGCGAGTGGCCCTGGCCCGAAGGTCGACCAAACCGGATTACCGGCGAGGATCGTGTCCTCCACCACCACGTACGAGCCCACGGGTACGAGCGGCGCATAGTTGTTGAACGCGGCCGCGACCTCGGGGCCGGCGGCCGCGCCGAGGATGACGAGGGCGTTCGGCTCCTGCCCGACTCTCTCGCGCGCCCGCTCGGCCGTCCGCACGGAAGCCGGGTCCCCACGCAGGTAGGTGATCCGTGGATGGGCGGGGGGGCCCGCGAGCGGAAAGCCGTCGATCGATAGCACCTGGCCGCCATCCACCAGGTCGCAGATCGACGCCAGGAAGAGGGCTCGACCACCGGTGCCGGTCCGGGTCTCTACGATCCAATCCGGCCGCAGGTCGCAGATCAGCTCCTGGTAGGCGAGCAGGTCGGTGGGGGCGCGGTGGGTCCACTTGCCGAGCCAGGCCGTTCGATGCCACTCGCCGCTCCGCCAGAAGGCGTCGATGAACTCCGTTCTCAGGTCCTGGGGCAGCGGCGCCGGGCGAGATGGGCGCTTGCCGGTCGCGCCGACGTGGGCGTTCTTGAAGTGCTGGAAGTCGGTCATGCGCCGGGGCCGGACGCGGCGGGCCGCGGGCGGGACGCTCCCAACGTAGTGAGCCCGCTGCGGCGGGATGACGAACCGGCGGCCGCGCAGCCCCTCGTATTGATCCTCGTAGGACCTGACCAACTCGTCGGGGTCCCTGACGTTGGTGGTGGTGCCCCCGTGGACCTGGTGGAACGAACCCTCGCCGAGCAACGTCACGAGGGTCACGCCGGGGGAGCCGACCATCCTCTCGAAGAAGTCGAGATTTACGAAGCCGCCCCCGGGGGCCGTGAAATCCTCGTCCATGCCGCCGACCTGCTCGAGCAGCGTCCGAGGGACGAAGATGCAGTTGCTCTCCCACTCACCGTCGAACCAGTCGCGATCGCCGATGAAGTTTCCGATCTCGAACAGCCGGTACCCGTCGGTCGGCCACTCGATCTCGTCGAAGAGGCGATCCTCGAGCGCGGTGTCA
>JBKPNB010000346.1:0-14358 GCA_046732395.1 Actinomycetota bacterium
GGTGCGCTCGCGCTCGGTGCCCATCCGCATCCTCCTGCTCGCGAAGTAGGCCGGTGCCCCGAACGCGACGGCGACGAGGGCGATGAAGGCGAACAGCGGCGCCCAGGCGGTCAGCGCCAGGGCGATGAGGAGCCCGAGGACGACGACCGCGCCGGCGGCGAGGATCCAGGCGACTCCGTACATGGTTCGGCGCTACCCCCCGCCTCCAGCCGCGAAACCGAGGCGGTTGGTTTACGTTTGCCGGCTCGGGGGTAGCGGCGCGGCGAGGCAGCCACCGTCAGGGATGACGCCCGCACGGGGACGACCCCCCACAGCAGGTCTCCGTGCAACGCGTGAGTGTGCGAGGGGCTCGGCTCGACCGGGCCCTTCGCCCTCACCTCACGGCGCGCCCTACCCTAGTGACCTGGTGTATGGGATCCACCCCGCTCGGGTAGTCGCGACGGGGTGGCAGACTCCCGGACGTCTCGCCGCGAGACGCCGGAGCGACTGGTGACTGATCGAGCAACACAACCCACCGGGGGCAGATCGACGATCGTCGAGGGCGGAGAGCACGCTGGGCCCGCCCAGGCGCTGGCCGCGGACGACGAGCTCCTGCGTCGCTACCACCGCCTCCGCGAGCCCGCGGTGCGCGAGGAGCTCGTCCGCCGCTACCTCCCGTTCGCCCGCAGCATGGCGCTCCGCTACCGCGGCGGCAGCGAGCCCACCGAGGACCTGATCCAGGTCGCGAGCCTGGGCCTGGTCAACGCCATCGACCGTTTCGACCCCAACCGCGGCATCCCGTTCGTGGCGTTCGCCGCGCCGACCGTGCTCGGCGAGCTGCGCCGCCACTTCCGCGACCGGGTCTGGAACCTCCGCCTTCCGCGCGGGCTCCAGGAGCGGGTGAGCAAGGTCGACGAGGCGATCACGAAGCTCACCGGGCGCTTCGAGCGCTCGCCCACGATCCGCGAGATCGCGAGCTATCTGGAGATCTCCGAAGACGACGTGCTGGAGGCGTTCGCCGCTGGCGACGCGCGCCGCACGGTCTCGTTCGATCAGCCGGTGTCGGGCGGGGAGCCGGACGAGATGACGATCGGCGACCGGATCGGCTCCGCCGAGGAGGGCTTCGAGCGAGTCGAGCACCGGGCGACGATCGCCCGGGGCCTGCCGGCGCTCAGCGAGCGCGAGCGGCTCGTCCTCCGCCTGCGCTTCGTCGACGACATGACGCAGTCGCAGATCGCCGAGCGGATCGGGCACTCGCAGATGCATGTCTCGCGGATCCTCCGCGCCGCGCTCGAGCGCCTCCGCGACGCCGTCGAGAGCGAGGCCGGGGCCGACCGCTGACGGCTAGCCGCCGGCCGCCGAGGCCCGCTCGCCGACCCTGAACATCAGGTGCTCGCCGCCCGCGGCCGCCTCGACGCGGACGTCGTCGGCGAGCTTCCGCATCGAGGCGCCGAGGGCGGGCACCTCGAGCGTGTCGAGCAGCTGCTGCGCCGCGCCCTCGCGCAGCGGGCCGACCTTGACCGAGATCACCCCCGGCTTGTCGGCGACCGCGACCTGGACCCGCCCGTCGACGTACCCCTCCGGGGCCCCGCCGGCGATCGCATCGCCGAGCAGGATTGCGTCGGAGAGCTTGTCGACCGAGAGGTCCGCGCGAACCCCGAGCGAGGACAGGACGCGCGAGACGATGAGGCTTGCGAGCTCGGTGTCGCCGATCGAGACCACCGCGTCCTCGCGCGGCTCGGCGACCCTCGCCGGCTCATCCGCCCCGGCGCCGCCGTCTCCGTCGACCGAGATCGCCAGCGAGATCCGCAGCTCGGTGCCCCCGCCCGGGTTGCCATGGAGCTCGAACGCCGAGGCGAGCGTCGCGATCAATGGCAGCCCGAGTCGCAGGCTCCGCCCAGCGCCGGCGGGATCGAGGCGGGGGCGAAAGCCGTGGCCGAAGTCGCGGACGACGATCTCGAAGCTGCCATCGTCGACGCTCGCCAGGACCTCCATCGGCCCCTCCTCGTCCTCATCGTAGGCGTGGACCGCGGCGTTCACGCAGGCCTCCGTGGCGACCGCCTTGACGTCCGCGACGCCGGCCTCGTCCATGCCGGCCGCCTCCGCGAGGCCCGCCAGCGTGTGGCGGACGAGGCTCACGTTCTCCGGCCTGGCCGGCAGGACGAGTCGCATGATCGGTTGATCTATGCCCATGGCGCCAGCTGGGGTAGCCAGATCGCTGCGGCCGGCCGGCGACCGGCCGAAGGCGTCCGCGCGGCGACAATACCCGTCCTCGGGCGACGCCGAACCAGTTTGGGCGCCTTCGGCCGGAATCAGCTCGAGACGGTCGCCTCGCGCTGGCGCTCGTGAACGCCCTCGGCGATCTCCTCGATCGTCTTCGCGCTGAAGGCGTCCAGGTCGTCGGGCTTGCGGCTGGTGACGAGGCCGCCGTCGACGTGGACCTCCTCGTCGACCCAGTTGCCGCCGGCGTTCCGGATGTCGGTCCTGAGGCTCGGCCACGAGGTCAGCGTCCGTCCCTCGACCACCCCTGCCTCGACCAGCGTCCACGGACCGTGGCAAATCGCCGCGACCGGCTTGCCGGCCTCGAAGAACTCGCGGGTGAACGCGACCGCGTCCTCGTCGGTCCGCAGGAAGTCGGGGTTCGCGACCCCGCCCGGCAGCACCAGCCCGTCGTAATCGTCGGGGTCGGCGTCGGCGACCGTGCGATCGACCGGGAACGTATCGCCCACCTCGAGGTGGTTGAAGGCCTGCACTTCGCCCGAATCCGGCGCGATCAGCTCGGTCTCGGCACCCGCGTCGCGCACGGCCTCCCACGGCCGCTCGAGCTCGACCTGCTCGACGCCCTCGTTGGCGACGAGAAAGGCCACCTTCTTGCCGTCCAACCCTGCCATGTCGAACCTCCTAAGTTCGCTCGTCTTTCTCTATCCGAGGCCGTACCCGACCGAGCCCCGGACTAACGTCGACCGCGCCCCCGCCCAGCCCAGTGGCCCACTAGAGTGTTCGACGTACCGCCGTGGGGGTCCGGCAGGAGGCTTGCGCGGGCCATCCCGGCGACCGCGATGACGAGCATCACCGGTAGACGGCCGCTTCTCGCCTCCCTCCTGGGGGTATCGCGGCGCCAGCTTCGGCTCGGACTGCTCGCCGGCCTGGCGGTGCTGGCCCCGATCGTCGCCGCCGACATCGTCGTCCAGGAGTCGGTGATCCTCACCAGCGCCTTCATCTTCGGCGCGTTCGCGGCGGCCGTGGCGGGCGGGATCGCGCCAGCGGTGATCGTCGCGGCCGCGGCGATGGGGGCGGCCGCGGTGAGCCCGGAGTGGAACCACAACTTCGGCCAGGACGACTACTGGATCGCGCTCGCCGAGCTGGCGCTCGGAGGGGCCCTCGCGGTGGTGATCGCCTGGCTTCGCGAGCGCGCCCGCGCCTACACCGGAAAGCTCGCGCTGCTCGACCAGATCGGGGCGATCGCCGACGGGTCGCTGTCGCTCGCCGACACGCTGAAGCGCGCGACGAGGCTGACCGTCCCGGCGGCCGCCGACTTCGCCCTCGTCGACGCCGTCCATCGGGGCGAGGTTACGCGCGCCGCGGTCCGGGCGCGCGGGCGATCGGATTGGCAGGCCGTGGAGGCGGCGCTGCGGGCGCGGACGCCGTCGATTCCGTTCTGGCTCCGCGACCCACAGTTCGGGATCCCGCCCGTGCCCAGGTACGTGCCGCGGGTCACCGACGGTCACATCGACATCCTCAGCCACGGCGACGCCGACCGCGCGTTCCTCGCCTCGCTCCGGATGCGCTCGTTCCTGACCGTCCCGATGATCGCCCGCGGAAACCTGCTCGGCACGCTGACCCTGGCCGTCGCCTGGTCGAAGCGCCGCTACCGTCGGGACGACCTCGCGTTCGCCAAGGCGCTCGCCGGCCGCCTCGCGCTGGCGCTCGACAACGCCGGGCTGTTCTCGGACCTCGAGAGCGTCGAGCGCAGAATGGACGCGGTAATGGACCGCATTCCCGAGGCGGTGACCGTCCACGAGGCGAACGGGTCGCTCGTCTACGCGAACCAGGCGGCCGCCGAGCTGATCGGGATGGACAGCGCCGCCGAGTTAATCCGCGCCACCGCTCGGGCGCGCGTCGCGCGTTACGAGCTCTACACCGAGGACGGGGAACGGCTCCCGGACGACGACGTCGTCGCCGAGGCCGTCCGGGCCGGCTCCCTGCCGCTCCACGGCATCTACCGGCTGATCGTCGTCGAGACCCGGGAGGAGCGCTGGATCCGGGCCTCGGTCGAGCCGATCAGCGGCCCCGACGGCGCCCTGCTCTACGCGGTGACGACGATCGAGGACGTGACCTCCGCGAGGCGCGCCGAGCTCTCACAGCGCTTGCTGGCCCGGGTCGGGGAGCTGCTCCGCTCGTCGCGCGGTCACGCCGATCGGCTTCGCCGCGCGGCCGACCTGGCGACGCCCGACTTCGCCGACGGCTGCGCGGTCAGCGTCCAGGGCGAGAACGGGACGATCGAGCAGGTGGCGGCCGCCCACCGCGATCCCGGCCGGCTCGAGGTCATGCGGCGCCTGGCGGAGGAGTATCGGGAGGTGATCGAGGGCTCCTCGCCGCTCGCGGGCGTCCTGCGCGGCGACGAGCCGCAGCTGTTCGAGGTCACCGACGAGATGCTGCGAGCCGGGGCTCGCGACGCCCAGCACCTGCATCTGATGCGCGCGGTGGGGGCCGGCTCGGCGATGGTGGTGCCGATGGCGGCGGGCCCCAAGGTGGTCGGCGCGCTGACGTTCGTCGCCGACGCGACCTCGCGCCGGTTCGACGAGGTCGACCTCGAGGCCGCGGTCGAGTTCGGCCGTCGCGCCGGGCTCGCGGTGGAGAACGCGCGGGTGGCGGAGCTCCGGACCGACATCGCGACGACGCTCCAGCGCGGGCTGCTGCCTCCCGACCTGCCGCCGATGCGGGGCTGGCGGGTGGCGACCATGTACCGACCCGCCGGCGAGCTCAACGAGGTCGGCGGCGACTTCTACGAGGCATTCGAGATCAAGGACGGCTGGATGATCGTCCTCGGCGATGTCGTCGGCCGCGGGGCCGAGGCGGCAGCGCTGACCGCGCTCGCTCGCCACACGATCCACACCGCCGGGGCGCTGACCAGCGATCCGCTCGCCGCGCTGGCCGCTCTCAACAGCCGCCTGCGCGAGCGCGAGCGCGTCCCGCTCTGCTCCGCCGCGGTCGTGGTCCTCCAGGACCCCCCGAGCGAGGCCGCCGGAGCGATCGCCGTCGCTGCCGGGCATCCGCTGCCGCTGCTGGTCCGCGGCTCGTCGGTGAGCGAGGCCGCTGGGCCGGGCCCGCTGCTCGGGGCACTCCCCGACCCCGACTGGGCGACTTCGCGGGTGGAGCTCCACCCGGGCGATCAGCTCATCGTCTACACCGACGGGGTCACCGACGCACGCTCGGGCGACGAGCTGTTCGGCGAACGGCGGCTGCGGGTCCAGCTCTCCGGGTCGGAGCGCCCGGAGGCGGCGGTCGCGCGAGTCGAACGCGCGCTCGGCAGGTTCGCCGGCGACGCGGTTGCCGACGACGCTGCGCTGGTGGCGATCATGCGCGAGGGCAGCGCCTCGGTGGAGGGCGCGGGCGACGCCCTGCGCTCCGAGCCGCCCGCGTACCTCGACGACTGAGGGCGGGACGCTCTCGCGTCGCATTGGGCGACGATTGACCAGGTGAGGAAGGAGGGAGCGGACTCGATCGGAACGTGGCGACTTATTGGCGCTATCCGCCAACCACTTGCGAATTGGCGAGTTGTGGACGGTAGACGTCCAAAAGTCGCCAGCACGGACTACGCGCTCGCCGGGTCCTCCTGCTCGGGCGGCGGCTCGGGCTCGGGGAGGTCGTGCGGCGACGGCGCCGGGTCCGAGACCGGATCCGGCTCGGGCTCGGGAACCGGGTCGGCCTCGGGCTCCGGCTCGGGGACCGGAGCCGGCGGCGCGGTCGGGGACTCGGGCGGCTGCTCGATCTCGTTCTCGCTCATCGCCGGACCATCTACCCGTCGATCCGCCGCCTAAAAGTCAGCCCCGCCGCAGTAGGATCCATGCGGTGGCGGCCGCCTCCGCGAGACAGCGATGAGCATCCCGTTCTCGGTCGAAGTACAGGAACTGAACGGAGACGTCCGCTCGTTCAACCTCAACGGCGAGCTCGACCACGCGACCGCGCCAGAGCTCCGCGAACCGCTCGACGCGGCGATCGACCGTGGCGTACGTGCCGTGCTGATCGACCTCAGCGACTGCAGCTTCATCGACTCCACCGGCCTCAGCGTGCTCGTCCACGCACGCTCCCGCCTCCTCGACGATGGCGACGGGCAGCTCGAGATCTGCTGCCCCGACCCCCAGGTCCGCCGCCTGCTCGAGATCACGGGCGTCGACCGGGCGTTCGGCGTGCACCAGACGCGCGACGAGGCCCTCGCGGCGCTCAAGGCTGCTACCGGCTGACTTCCTTCCCGGCTGGGTAGGGAAAGCGGCATGGCGAGGCGGCTTTCCATGGAGGAGGAGCTCGCCGGTGGAGCCGGATCCTCCGAGATGGAGCGCGATGAGACCCCGGCCGAGCGCCTCGACCGCAACTTCAACGAAATGCTCGGCGGCCTGCGCGTCGCGCTGCCCGGCGTCCAGGTGCTGTTCGCGTTTCTGCTCACCGTGCCCTTCTCGCAGGGCTTCGCCTCGATCAGCCAGTTCCAGCGGATCCTCTACCTCGGCGTCCTGCTCGCCACCGCGCTGGCCTCGTTCCTCCTCATCACCCCCACGGCATACCATCGCGTCGTCTTCCGGCAGGGCCGCAAGGCGGAGATGGTGGCGTTCGCGAACCGGATCATCCTCGTCGGCCTCGGCGTCCTCGGGCTGGCGATGACCGGGGCGATCCTCCTCATCACCCATTACCTGTTCGGGCCGGCGACCGCGATCCCCATCACCGTCGTCACCGCGGCGGTGATCGCCTCCCTCTGGTACCTGCTGCCGTGGGCTCGCGGTCGCTGACCGCGCCGGTTTAGAAGCCAATCGCGCGGGTACGCTCCGCCGCGGCCCGGCCGCCGGCCGGGCCGCTGGCGTCGGACGTGATCGCGCGCGTCTACATCGAGTGGTTCGCGGGGGGCCCGGACCGGGGCGGCCCGGTGTGGGGACGAGGTTGAAGCGGCGGCTCTGGCTGCTCGCACCGCTCGTCCTCGGGCTCTGCCTCGGCGGCTGCGACACGCAGTCGCCGCTCTCGCCGCACAGCCGGGCCTCAAGCGACATCGCGACGCTCTGGTGGTGGATGCTGGGGGCGGCGACGATCGTCTTCCTCGGCGCCGTCGGCCTGCTGGTGGTGAGCTGGTTTCGCCGCGATCGGCCGGGGCTGCCGCTGCTCGGGCGTAACGAGGGGGCGAGCACCGGTCTGGTGATCGGGTTCGGGATCGTGATCCCGGCCGTGGTGCTGATCGTCCTGTTCGCGATCTCCGACCTGGTGGTGATCGGCGACACGCAGGCGCCGGCGGCGGGCTCGACCTCGATGACGGTGCGGGTGGTCGGCCACCAGTGGTTCTGGGAGGTGCGCTACCCGGGCACCGACGCGGTGACCGCCAACGAGATCCACATCCCGGTCGACACCCGGGTCCGGGTGATCGCCACCACCGCCGACGTCATCCACTCGTTCTGGGTGCCGCAGCTCAACCGGAAGATCGACATGATCCCCGGCCAGGCCAACACCGTCCTCCTCGACGCGGACAAGGCGGGCGTCTATCGCGGCCAATGCGCCGAGTTCTGCGGCCTCCAGCACGCCCACATGGCGATGAGGGTCTTCGCCGAGCCGCGCGGGCGGTTCGAGTCGTGGCTCCACGACATGGCAAGACCCGCGCCGCCGCCGACCACCGCCGCCGAGCGGCGTGGCGAGCGCGTGTTCATGTCCAGCCAGTGCGCGAGCTGCCACCAGATCCGCGGCACCTCCGCCGCGGGCACCGTCGGCCCCGACCTCACCCACCTCGCGACCCGGACCACCCTCGCCGCCGACACGATCCCGAACGACCGCTACTGGCTCGAGCGCTGGATTCACGATCCGCAGGACATCAAGCCGGGCAACAAGATGCCGGCCCTCCGCCTTGACCGCGCACGGCTCGACGCCGTCGTCGCCTACCTGAGGAGCCTCAGGTAGGCGTGGCCGTCGCGGTCCCACCCGCAGCCGAGCCGAGGGTCGACCGCCTCGAGCGGATCTGGCGCGAGCGCCCGGGCGTGCTCGGCTGGCTCACAACCACCGACCACAAGCGGATCGGGATCCTCTACTTCTTCACCGCGCTCGCCTTCTTCGCCGCCGGGGGGACCGAGGCGCTCCTGATCCGCACCCAGCTGATCGGCCCGAACCAGACGGTGCTGAGCCCCGACGTCTTCGACCAGATGATGACCATGCACGGGGTCACGATGATCTTCCTGTTCGTGATCCCGATGTCGATCGGGGCGTTCGGGAACTACCTGGTGCCGCTCATGATCGGAGCCCGGGACATGGCGTTCCCACGGATGAACGCCTTCTCCTACTGGGCATATCTGTGCTCCGGGGTCTTCATGTACGTCGGCCTGGCCACCGGCAACGGCCCGACCGCCGGATGGTTCGACTACGTGCCGCTGGCCTCGAAGACGTTCAGCCCCGGGTCCGGGATCGACTTCTATGCCCTGGGGCTGATCCTCAACGGCATCTCCTCGACGGCGGCGGCGGTGAACTTCATCGTCACCATCTTCAAGCACCGCGCCCCCGGGATGTCGATCAACCGGATGCCGCTGTTCTGCTTCGCGTTCCTGGCGGTGTCGTTCGCCCTCGTCTTCGCCCTGCCGGCGCTGACCTGCGCCCTGATCCTGCTCGAGGCCGACCGCCTGCTCGGCTTCCACTTCTACGACGTCTCGCACGGCGGCGACACGATCCTGTGGCAGAACCTGTTCTGGATCTTCGGCCACCCCGAGGTCTACATCATCATCCTGCCGGCGTTCGGGATCGCGACCTCGATCATCCCAACCTTCGTGCGGCGGCGGATGGTGGCGTTCCCGCTGGTGGCGCTGGCCGAGATCCTGGTGGCGTTCATCGGCTTCGGGGTGTGGGTGCACCACATGTTCGCGGTCGGGCTGTCGACGGTGACCACCGTGTACTTCGCCGCCGCCAGCCTGATCATCGTCATCCCCAGCGGGATCCAGTTATTCGCCTGGATAACGACGATCCTCACCGGCACCCCACGGTTCAAGACCCCCCTGCTGTGGATCATCGGGTTCATCGTCCTGTTCATATTGGGCGGCCTGTCGGGGATCACGTTTGCCGCGATCCCGTTCGACCAGCAGCTCACCGACACCTACTACGTCGTCGCCCACTTCCACTACGTGATCTTCGGCGCCGCCGTGTTCCCGCTGCTGGGCGGGATGTACTACTGGTTCCCGAAGGTCACCGGGCGCATGTACCACGAAGGCTGGGGACAGGCCAGCTTCTGGCTCACGTTCGTGGGGATGAACCTGACCTTCTTCCCGATGCACATCGTCGGCCTCGAGGGCATGCCGCGGCGCCAGTACACCTACCCGCCGGACCTGGGCTGGACCGGGCTCAACCTGTTGGAGACGATCGGCGCCTACGTGCTCGCTGCCGGCCTCGTGATCGTGGCCGTCAACCTGGCGGTCAGCTACTTCCGCGGCGCGCGTGTGGGGAACGACCCCTGGGAGGGCGACACCCTCGAGTGGGCGACGACTTCCCCGCCGCCTGCCTACAACTACGCAGTGATCCCGCGGGTGACGAGCCCTTACGCGATGTGGGACCGCGACGATCGCGACGCCGACATCCGCGACCTGGCGCGCGGCGAGCGGGTTCTCGAGCAGGGCCACGAGACGCCGGCGAGCACCGTCGTCGACGCGGACTGGGACGAGATCCTCGAGATGCCCTCGAGCTCGCCGTGGCCGCTGGCGCTGGCGCTGTCGCTGGCTGTGGTCTTCGTCTTCCTCCTCCTGCGGCAGTGGATCCCTGCGGTGATCTTCGTCGTCGTCTCGCTGGCGATCCTCGCCGCGTGGCACGACAAGGAGCCCCAGGAGGCCTGAGGGGGTGACTAGCCGTGGCGATGCCTGAGGTCCCACGCAGCATGGAGGCGACGGGCGTCCGGAGCACTGCCCGGGTGGAGCGGGCGCGCAGGGCGCTGCCGAGCGGCTGGTGGGGGATGGCGCTCCTGATCGCCACCGAGGCCACCCTGTTCGGGTCGCTGATCGCGAGCTACTTCTACCTCCGCTTCCAGGCCGGCGCCTGGCCGCCGACCGGCATCCCGAGCCCGTCCGTCACCCTGCCGCTGGTCCTGACCGGGATCCTGCTCGCCTCGACGCTCCCGCTCTACGCCGCCGTCCAGTCCGCCGCCACGGGCCGGGTGGCGCGAGCGTGGTTGCTGGTGGTGGCGGCAATGGTCGTCCAGGGCGCCTACCTCGGCGTCCAGATCCACCTCTTCGCCGACGACCTGGCGCGCTTCTCCCCCTCCGATAACGCCTACGGCTCGATCTACTTCACGCTGGTCGGCATCCATCATGCCCACGTGGCGGTCGGCCTCCTCCTCGATGCCTGGATCGTCGGGAAGCTGCTGCGGGGCCTGACCAACTACCGGATGATCGCCCTGCGGGTGATTACCGTGTACTGGTACTTCGTGGCCCTGGTCGGCGTCGCCGTCGTATTCACCCAGCTCTATCCATCGCTGTGAGCACCTGATGAGGCTCCGCGCGCCCACCTCCCCGACCTCGCCGCTGATGTGGTTCGCGGTCGCCGGGCCGCCGCTCGCCTGGGGCCTTCAGTTCACGATCGGCTACTGGGTGTCCCAGGCCCATTGCAGCGAGGCCACCGGGGGCTGGACCACCGCCGGGCAGGCATGGTCGATCGCGCTCACCGTGGTGGCGGCGGCGGTCGCGATCTCCGCCGGCATGGTCGCGGTGGCGCTCTTCCGCGCGACCCGCGAGGTCGACCACGATTCGGGGCCGCCCACGGGGCGCACCCACTTCCTCTCGATCGTGGGGATGGCCATCACTCCGCTCTTCACCTTCATCATCGTCATGAACGGCGTCGGCGTCGGCGTCCTCTCTCCCTGCAGCCAGTCATGAGCCGGGCGATATGTTGAGACGGCCTCTCAGCCCGCGGGCCTCGAACCGGGCGATCGCTGCACTCACCACGGTCGCCGTGTTCGCGATCGCCGCCGGCGCCGTCGCCCAGCCGCCGAGCGGGATCGTCCATCCGCAGAACATCGGCAAGCGCTCGCCCCGCGAGGTCGGCTCCGAGCTCTATGCGGCGAACTGCGCGAGCTGCCACGGGATCGACGGGAGCGGGATCAACCGGCCCCGCCCGGGCGGTGCCGGCGACATCACCGGCCAGGGCCCGGACCTTCGCCACGCCGGCGCCCAGGCCGCCGACTTCTACCTGCGCACCGGCCGGATGCCACTCAGCTACCCGGGCGAGGAGCCCGAGCGCGCGGCGCCCGACTTCTCGAACCGCGAGATCAAGGCCCTCGTCGACTACGTCGCCTCGCTCGGCCACGGGCCGCCGATCCCCAAGCCCAACGCGCGGCGGGGGAGCCTCCCCGCTGGGCTGCAGCTCTTTACCGAGCATTGCGCCGGCTGCCACCAGGTCGCCGGCCAGGGCGGCTTCGTCACCGGTGCCCGAGTGCCGGTCCTCCAGCACGCGACCGGCACCCAGATCGCCGAGGCGGTCCGGATCGGGCCGTTCCTGATGCCGCACTTCTCGAAGCGCGCCATCGACGACCACCAACTCGACGACATCATCGCCTACGTCAAGAGCATCCGGAACCCCGACAGCCCGGGGGGTTGGGGAATCGGATACATCGGGCCGGTGCCCGAGGGGCTCGTCGCATGGATTGTGGCCGCGATCGCGCTGGTCGCCGTCTGCCTGCTGATCGGGGAACGCGTGCGGAGATGAGGGTGCTGAGGCTCATCTGGCTCGCGGTGGTCTTCGTGATCGGGATCTTCCGCCGCCCCTGGCGCCGCCCGCGGATCGTGCCCGAGGGAGAGCCGGACCGGCGCGGCGAGGTGGCGGTGATCCTGCTGCTGCTCGGGGCGGCGGCGTGCGCGGTGATGTTCGTCGTCGTCTACGCCGCCCAGTGGGCGAGCGAGACGCAGCTCCTCGGCCTCGCCCTCGGGGGATCCCTGGCGCTGCTCGCGGCCGCGCTGATCGTCGCCGCCCGAACGCTGATCGTCACCGAGCACCTCGAGGAGGACTACCCAGACCCCGGCGGCGATCGCACCGAACAGGAGCGAGTGGTGCAGGTCGTGGAGGAGAGCGGCAGCCGGATCACGCGCAAGCGGTTCCTGGCCGGCGCCGCGGGCGCAGCCGGCCTCTCGCTCGGGGCGGCGCTGGTCGTCCCGGTGGCTGGGCTCGGGCCGGTGCTCGACACCGAGTCGCTCTTCGACTCACCGTGGCGGCGCGGCCGCCGCCTGGTCGACGACGCCGGTCATCCCTACCGGGCCGACGACATCGAGGAGGGGACGTTCTACACCGCGTTCCCGGAGGGCGCGGACCCCGAGCAGCTCGGCTCGCCGGTGCTGGTGGTCCGTCTCGCGCCGTCGGACATCGACCTCCCCGCCGGCCGCGGAGGCTGGGCCCCCGAGGGGATCCTCGCCTACTCGAAGATCTGCACCCACGCCGGCTGCGCGGTGGCGCTCTATCGCAAGCCGCTGTTCCCCCGGGTCGAGCCGGAGCCGGCGTTCGTCTGCCCCTGCCACTACTCGACGTTCAACCCGGCGACCGGCGGCACGGTGATCTTCGGCCCGGCGGGCAGGCCCCTCCCCCAGCTCCCGCTCGAGATCGACCGCGGCCGCGGCCTGCGCGCCGCCGGCAACTTCTCGGGCCCGGTCGGCCCGTCGTTTTGGGGAGTCCGTTCGGGGAGGCCGCACTCGACATGATGCGGGGGCTCGTCCGCTTCCTCGACGAGCGCACGGGGTCGGCGTCGTTCGTGCGCAAGGCGCTCCGCTACGCGTTCCCCGACCACTGGTCGTTCCTGCTCGGGGAGGTGGCGCTCTACGCGTTCATCGTCCTCGTCGCGACGGGCATCTACCTCACCCTGTTCTTCGAGCCCAGCACCTCGCCGACGATCTATCACGGCTCCTACGGCCCGCTCGACGGGCTCGAGATGTCGAGCGCCTACAAGTCGGTCCTCAACATCTCCTTCGACGTCCGGGCCGGGCTCCTGATCCGCCAGACCCACCACTGGGCCGCGGACGTCTTCGTCGCCGCGATCGTCATCCACCTGGTGCGGATCTTCTTCACCGGCGCCTACCGCAAGCCGCGCGAGCTGACCTACGTGATCGGCGTCCTGATGCTGTTCATCAGCCTGCTCGAGGGCTACCTCGGCTACTCGCTGGCCGACGACCTGCTGTCGGGGATGGGGCTCGCGATCGGCTACGCGGTGGCGCTCTCGATTCCGTTCGTCGGCGCCAACATCGCGCTCGCGATCTGGGGACACCAGTTCCCCGGCGATCCCGACTTCTGGTCGCGGATGTATGTCATGCACGTGCTGATCCTGCCGGTCGTGATCGGTGGGCTGATCGGTGCGCACCTGGCCCTCGTCGCCTCCCGCCACCACACCCAGTTCCGGCGCGAGCGCCGCCGCGGCGAACGCCGGCTGATCGGGGTCCCGACCTTCCCCGGCCAGGCGCCGCGCTCGCTCGGGCTCTTCTGCGCGGTGGCGGCGGTGCTGTTCCTGATGGGAGGCTTGATCCAGATCAACCCGATCTGGCTCTGGGGGCCCTACCACGTGGGGCAGGGGACGAACGGTGCCCAGCCCGACTGGTACCTGGGCTGGCTGATCGGGGCGCTCCGGCTGGTGCCCGGCTTCGACGTGGTGATCGGGAGCCGAACCGTGGTCCCGAACCCGTTCTGGGGCGGGGCTCTGTTCCCGCTGGTGGTGATGGGGCTGCTGCTGGCGTGGCCGTGGGTGGAGCGGCGGGTGACCGGCGACCGCGGCGTCCACAACGTCCTCGATCGCCCCCGCGACGCGCCGTGGCGAACCGCGATCGGGGCCGCGGTTTGGACCTGGGTGGTGCTGATCTTCATGGCCGGGTCCGCGGACCGCGTCTTCGTCTGGCTCGGGATCAGCTACACGTTCCAGATCTGGGCGTACCGGGTGGCGGTGTTCGTGCTGCCGGTCGTCGTCCTGCTCGTCACCCACCGCTGGTGCCTCGCGCTGAGACGGGCGGAGGAGATCGAGGACGAGCGCGAGCGGGCCGAGCACGAAGCCGAGCGCGCCGCCGAGCTCGAGGGGGTGGCGACGTGAGCGCGGGCGGGCCCGGCTGGCGGCGCAGGGCGCTGATCGCGGTCGCGGCGATCGCCGCGACCGCCTTCGTCGGCGCCTCGATCGTGGTGGCGACGATCGCCGGGCAC
>JBKPNB010000347.1:0-3900 GCA_046732395.1 Actinomycetota bacterium
CGCCACCCCCGACGGCGCCGGCCCGCCGCCCGAGATCCCGGGCCTCGCCGACGCGGCGCTCGAGCGCTGGCCGACCGACCGCAAGGTGGCGCTCGCGAAGGCGATCGAGGCCGCCGCCCGCGCCGCCGACGAGCGGGTCGAGACGGTCGAGACCACCGTCTACGCCGACGAGGCGAGCCGGGTCGCGCTCGCCTCCTCCACCGGCCTTGCCGGGGCCTTCGAGGCCACCTCCTCCTACGCCTATCTGCAGGCGATCGCGGCGGCCGATGGCGATCGCCAGACCGGCCTCGGGTTCGGGATGGGGCGCTCGCCGGAGGCCCTCGACGCCGAGGCGATCGGCCGCGAGGGCGCCGAGCGCGCGGTCTCGCTGCTGGGGGCGACGAAGCCCGCCTCGCGGAGCTGCCCGGTTCTCCTCGACCCCACCGTCGCCGCAAGCTTCATCGGCTTCATCGGCGGCCTGCTGTGCGCGGACGCTGTCCAGCGCGGGCGCTCCCCGTTCGCCGGGCAGCTCGGGACCGAGGTCGCCTCCGAGGCGCTCACCCTCGCCGACGACGGCACCGACCCGGCCGGGCTCGCCTCGGCACCGATCGACGGGGAGGGGACTCCGCGGCGGCGGACGGCGCTGATCGAGGGCGGCACCCTCGCCGCATACCTCCACGACTCCTACACCGCCCGCCGCCAGGGCGCCGGCACGGGCTCGACCGCGAGCGCCTCCCGCGCCGGCTACCGCTCGCCGCCGTCGGTCTCGACCTCGAACCTGATCGTCGAGCCCGGCGACGCCGCCTTCGCCGACCTCCTCCGCGACGCCGAGGGCGGCGTCTACGTTGCCGACGTCGCTGGCCTCCACTCCGGCGTCAACCCGGTCTCCGGGACGTTCTCGGTCGGCGCCACCGGGCGCCTCGTCGCCGGCGGCGAGCTCGCCGACGCCGCCGACGAGTTCACGATCGCCTCCGACCTCCGGGCGATGCTGAAGGCGGTGCGGGCGACCGGCGCCGAGGCGCGCTGGGTGCCGTTCGGCGGCTCGGTCCGCACCCCGGCGGTGCTGATCGGCGAGATGGCGATCGGCGGCGCCTGACCTCCTCGTCCATCCCGAGGCCGCACCGACGGGCGGCGTTACACCGAACGGGCGGGAGCTCGGGGCCGGAGACCGACCAGCGCGGCGTGGTCCGCCCACAGGGTCCGCGCTACGACATCGGGGCATTCGAGCTGGAGCCGTGATCCGCGCGGAGGTAGCCTCCGGTTGGGCGGTTGCCATCAGTCCTGAAGGCGTCCGAGGAGCACACAACGGTGAACGAGCACACGCCAGCCATCGACTTCGAAAACTTGCCGGCGCCGAGCGAGGGCTTTCTCGTCACGCTCTTCATCACCGTGCGAAACGTCGCTCGATCGCGCGCCTTCTACTCCGATGTTCTCGGCGGCCAGGTCGTGCTGGAGGAGAACCCGTGCATGGTCAAGCTCTCCAACTCGTGGGTGATCATGAACCCGGGCGGTGGCCCCACCCCCGACAAGCCCGACATCTCGGTCGTCGACTATGAGTTCGACAACACGGTCTCCAGCTTCATGAACCTGCGCGTGGCCGACATCCAGGCGTGCTACGAGGAGTGGAGCTCAAGAGGGGCCGAGTTCGTGACCCCGCCGATCGATCGCGGTGCCGAGATCCGCTGCTACCTGCGGGACCCGGACGGCTACCTGATCGAGGTCGGCCAGTCCACCGGGCTGCTCGAAGGCCGACTCGCGAAGAAGCGGCCCGAGGATCTGCCGGGCTAGGACGGCGGGGCGGAGCGGGCGAGTGGCGAACCAGGCTGCCGACCAGGAACGCGCACCCCTTCGGCTGTGGCGGTTGGCGGTCGCCGGAGCGGTTGCGGGCTCGATGGGGCTCCTCGCCGCGCCGGCGGCGGCGACCTTCCCCGGCCAGAACGGGCGGATCGTCTTCGCCGACGCCGGCCACATCGCCTCGATGAACGCCGCCGGCTCCGGTCGCCGCCAGCTCACCCACGGCGCCGGCAACGCCGACCCCGCCTTCTCCGCCTCGGGGACGAGGATCGTCTTCTCGCACAAGGTCGGAAAGCATCAGGTGATCGACGTGATGCACGCCGACGGCACCCACAAACGCGCCCTCACCCGCCGGCACTTCGACCGCACACCCGCCTTCGCGCCGAGCGGCAAGAGGATCGTCTTCTCGCGGGTGATCAAGACCCCCAACTACCAGCACTCGGAGCTCTTCACGGTCCGCTCCGACGGCACCCACCTGACGCAGCTCACCCACAGCAAGCCGGTGTTCGAGGAGCGCTCCGACCAGCCGTCCTATGCCCCGAACGGCAAGCGGATCGTGTACGAGGCGCTGTTCGCGGAGGATGTCCTCGTCGAGATGATCAACGCCGACGGGACGAGGGCCGACTTCCACCAGCTCGACGGCCCGATCGAGCCCTCGTTCGCGCCGAGCGGGAAGCGGATCCTCTTCAACGACTTCCTCGAGAGCGCGCCGCAGCTCGGCACCGCCGACCTCGCCGGGGAGCATGCGAAGGACATCACCCAAAACCAGGACCCGAACTTCACCTACTCGGTGCCGAGCTACTCGCCGGACGGCAAGCGGATCGTGTTCTCGAACGGGGTCGAGTTCGAGGGCCCGACGAGCGGCGACATCTGGGTGATGAACGCCGACGGCTCGGGCCTCACACGGCTCACCAATGATGGGCAGTCCCTCGCCCCGGATTGGGGCGCCCACCCGGTCGGCTAGCCCCGCCGGGCGCCTGAAAGAGCCGGTTCAGGAGACATAAGAACCACCGGCGGCGAGGTCGCCGCGGCCGGGCCGCGAAGCCCTCCGCGACACCCCGTGAAAGGAGACCCCGTGTCCAGGCTGAAGCGTGGGGCGGCAGGGACGCTCTCGGGTGTGGTGACGGCGCTCGCCGCCATCGCCGGCCCGGCGCATGCCGCCGTTCCCATTACCGTCACCCCGGGCCAGACGCTGTCCGGGATCGCCGCCACCGACGGCCTCCCGCTCGACGCCCTCGCCGCCTACAACGGCATCTCGCCCGACTCCTACCTTTATGTGGGCCAGACGATCCAGATCCCGTCGGCCGCCGAGTTGGGGATCTCGACGACGGCGACCTCGACCGCCTCGACAACGTCGGCCGCGACCTCGACCACCACCGCCGCCCCCGCCCCCGGCCTGGCCCCGATCTACTGCCCGTGCGGGACCGTCTACCTGGCGGCGCCGGCCGCCGTGGCCTGGGACGCGATGCGGCAGGCCTCGCTTCGCGACTACGGCGTCGACCTCTACCCCGCCGGCCCGCTCTCGGCCTACCGTACCTACGCCCAGCAGGCCTCCCTCTACAACCTCTTCCTGAGCGGGCAGGGCGCCCCCGCCGACCCGCCCGGGACCTCCTCGCACGAGTTCGGCACCGCGGTCGACCTCGCCACCCCCGAGATGCGCTCGATCGTCGACGCGATCGGCGCCAACTACGGCTGGGGCAAGATCCACGGCCCGGGCGAGTGGTGGCACGTCGACTACCTCGGCTGAGGCGGGGGCCGATTCCGGGGACTGAGAGGCTCCGATCGCAGCGCTAGCCGGCGTCGCGGTTGCGGACCAGGCGGTCGAGCTCCGCCCGCAGCTCGCCGAGGAACGGCAGCTCGGGATTCGTCTCGCAGAGCATCCGCAGCGACGCCAGGTAGTGGTCGAGCTGGTCGGCGGGCATCGCCTCCCCGTCCTTGGTCAGCGAGCTCGCGAGCTTGTCGGCGGCGTAGATCGCCGCCGCCCGGCGATCGCCGGCGACCCGCGCCCGGTGCTCGGCCTTGCGCTCGGGGTAGTCGGCGATCCGCTCGTCCTCGGTCATCTCGCGGACGAGCGTCGCCACCTCCGCCCCGAAGCGCTCCTCGATCTCCTCCGGCTCGGTCGTCGTG
>JBKPNB010000348.1:0-5510 GCA_046732395.1 Actinomycetota bacterium
GGCGCCGACGACGCGAGCGCCCGCCGGCGGCGGGCTCCGGCGGCGCTTCGACCAGCGTGTTCCACTCGCCGCACCCCGCGCAGCGGCCGCTCCACCGCGGCGCGTCGGTGCCGCATGACTGGCAGACGTAGCGGGAGGCGGAGCGCGGCATCCGGTGAGGGTACGAACCCCGCCCGACGCCACCTCGCCCCCGCCGAGGCCGCTGATCGAGAATGTTGCGTTAGCCGCGTATATCGCGGCAAGCGCAGCACTGGTGCCGAGGCGCGGCTCGGAACCCGCCCGTGGATAGGCTCCCCCAGGACTAATGCCCGTCGACCTGACAATCGACATCGAGAACAGCCCCGGGGCGCTGGCGAAAGTGGCGGCGTCGATCAGCGACGCCGGCGTCAACATCGCCGCCGCCACCTGCGTCGGGCCGGGCGAGCGGGCGGAGCTTCACATCCTCGTCCCGCATGCGGAGGCCGCCAGGCACGTCCTGGCGATCTCCCACGTCGCGGTCAGCCGCGAGCGGGAGGTGGTCGTCGTCGACGTCGAGGACCGCCCGGGCGTGCTCGCGGACCTCACCCGCAGGATCGCACGGGCTGGGGTGAACCTCGATCTCATCTACGTCGCCACGCAGAATCGAGTCGTCTTCGGGGCGCCCGATTTGGACGGCCTGCGCGCGGCGCTCGGCGTCTCGGGCTGAGCGTACGACCCGTCGCGCACGGGCCGTCGCCGCCCGCGTTGATCAATGAGGGCAGTCTCGGTCGATAACGCGACAATTGGATGGCCCCGCACCCCGATTGTTGCGTTAGCCGCGTATATGGCGGCAAACGCAGCACTCGCTATCGGCACGCGCTCCGGTGTCGCGTTATCGACGCCGGAGGCAAACGGCTCCCCACCTGCCCCGTCGCCTCTACCCCTCACAGATGGAAGCGCCGGTGGTGGAGGTGCTGCGGGTGGTCGCCGGCCGGCGCCGCCGCGGCCGCCGGTGCCTCGGGCCGCGGCGCCGATCGCACGTAGATCCAGGTCAGCACGGTGCCGAGCGCCATCAGTCCGGCCAGGAACCAGATCGCCGCCGACAGCCCGGCGGTGAAGGATTCAGCCGCCCGACCGGAGCTCGAGCTCTTCACCCCGGCGAAGATCGCTCCCCCGACGGCGACGGTGAGGGCGCCGGCGAGCACCCGGTCCATCGCCAGCACCCCGGAGGCGATCCCGGCCTTGGCCCGCGGCATCGCCGCCATCGCCGCGTTCGACATCGGCGCGTAGACCAACCCGAGCGCGATCCCGAACAGCAGATAGCCGGGCAGGAGCGTCCCGTATCCCGAGGTCGCGTCGACCCGGGCCTGGAGCGCGAGGCCGACCGTCCCGCAGACCATCCCGGCGCTCATCAGCCCGCGCGCGCCGAACCTCACGATCAGCCGGTCCGCGTAAGGCGAGATGACGATCATCGGCACCGTGATCGGGAGGATCAGGATGCCGCTAGCGACCGCCGAGTGACCGAGGATGTCCTGGAGGTACTGGGGCTGGAGCAGCATCAAAGCCCAGTACGAGCCGACCAGGGTGAAGGCGGCGGCGCTGGCGCCGAAGTACGGCCCGTTCCGGAACAGCGCGAAGTCGACGATCGGCTCGCGAACCCTGCGCTCGACCGCGTAGAAGGCGAGCATCCCCGCCAGCCCGGCGGCGAGCAGGACGATCGTTCGCAGGGAGTCGAACCCCCACTGCTGCGACTCGGCGAGCGGCAGGACGATCGCCACCAGGGCGAGGGTGAGGACGAGGAGACCCGCGACGTCGAGGTGCTGCGACGAGGAGGGGTCGTGGATCTCGCGCACGGTTGTGGCGACGATCGCCAGCCCGACCGCGCAGATCGGGACGTTGACCCAGAAGATCAGCCGCCAGTCGGCGTCGACGAGGGCGCCGCCGACGAGCGGCCCGATCCCGAGCGCGAGCGAGGAGATCGCGGTCCAGATCCCGACCGCCTGTGCCCGCCGCTCGGCGGGGAAGGCGTCGGCGACGAGCGCCAGCGACAGCGGCAGGGTTGCGGCCGCGCCCGCGCCCTGGACGAGGCGTCCACCGATCACGCTCTCCGGGCTCCACGCTGCCCCGGCGAGCACCGAGCCGGCGCCGAACAGGGCGAGCCCGATCGAGAAGATCCGGCGGCGGCCGAAGATGTCGCCGAGCCGCCCGCCGGTGACGACGAGCGCGGCGATCACCAGCAGGTATCCGTTCAGGATCCACTGGAGCTCGGAGCGGGAGGCGTCGAGGTCGTGGTGGATCGACGGCAGCGCGAGCGCGACCACCGTCGAGTCGAGCATCAGGACGAACAGCCCCATGCACGATCCGGCGAGCGTCCACCAGGGCCGCGTGCGCTCGTCGGCTCGGAGGAGCCTCCCTCCCATCCGGGGGCGAGGCTAGCCGGTGGCCCGGCGTCCTAGGCGGGCGGCTCGGGCGGCTGGCCGTTGCCGGGCGAGGAGTCTTCGTCCTCGTCGTCGCCCCGGGCCTCGGGCGGCGTCTCCTCGCCGCCGGCCCCGACCCCGACCGGCTCCTTCTTCCGCGCCGGCCGCTTCTTCGGCTTCACCAGCTTCATCGACAGCGGGTGCTCGTCGCCGTCGGCGACGGCATTGTCGCGGTCGACCAGCACGGTGGTCCCGGTCTCGATCTCGCCCTGGCGCAGCACCTCGTCGGCGAGCGGGTCCTCGACGTACCGCTGGATCGCCCGACGCAGCGGTCGCGCGCCCATCGCCGGGTCCCAGCCCTTCTCGGCGAGCACCTCTTTCGCCTCGTCGGTGAGCTCGAGCTGAAGCTCGTGCTCGGCGACCTGGGCGCGGACGCGGCCGATCAGGAGGTCGATGATCGACTTGATCTCCTCGCGCGAGAGCTTGTGGAAGACGATCACCTCGTCGATCCGGTTCAGGAACTCGGGGCGGAAGACCTTCTTCAGCTCGCCCATGATCCGGTTCTTCATCTCCTCGTAGGAGGCGCCCATCTCGTCCGAGGAGCCGAACCCGAAGCTGACGTTCTTGGCGATGTCCTTGGCCCCGATGTTCGAGGTCATGATCACGATCGTGTTGCGGAAGTCGACCGTGCGGCCTTGGGCGTCGGTCAGCCGCCCGTCCTCGAGGATCTGGAGGAGGATGTTGAAGACGTCCGGGTGGGCCTTCTCGATCTCGTCGAGGAGCAGCACCGAGTACGGCTTGCGGCGCACCGCCTCGGTGAGCTGGCCGCCCTCGTCGTAGCCGACGTAGCCGGGCGGCGAGCCGACGAGCCGCGAGACCGCGTGCTTCTCCATGTACTCGGACATGTCGATGCGGACCATCGCGTCCTCGTCGCCGAACAGGAACTCGGCGAGCGTCCGGGCGAGCTCCGTCTTGCCCACCCCCGAGGGACCGAGGAAGATGAACGAGCCGGCCGGGCGCTTCGGATCCTTGATCCCGGCCCGTGAGCGGCGGATCGCCTTCGAGACGGCCTCGATCGCGACGTTCTGGCCGATCACCCGCTTGTGGAGCTCGTCCTCCATCCGCAGCAGCTTCTTGGTCTCGGCCTCGGTCAGCTTGAAGACCGGGATCCCGGTCCACATCGAGACGATGTCCGCGATCTCCTCCTCGCCGACCTCGGGCCGCTCGCCGCCCTCGCCCGACTCCCACTCGTCCTCGAGCTCGTGCTTGCGGTTCGTGAGCTGGCGTTCCTTGTCGCGCAGGTTCGCCGCCTTCTCGAACTCCTGGGCCTCGATCGCGGCCTCCTTCGCGCGGCGGGTCTCCTCGATGTCCTCCTCGAGCTCCCGGTAGACGGGCGGCTGCGACATCGAGCGGATCCGGATCCGCGAGGCGGCCTCGTCGATGAGGTCGATCGCCTTGTCCGGCAGGAAGCGGTCGGAGATGTAGCGGTCGGCGAGCTCGGCGGCGGCCGACAGCGCGTCGTCGGTGATCTTCACCCGGTGGTGGTCCTCGTAGCGCTCGCGCAGGCCCTCGAGGATCGAGACGGTGTCGGGGATCGAGGGCTGGTCGACCTTGATCTGCTGGAAGCGGCGCTCGAGCGCCGAGTCGCGCTCCAGGTACTTGCGGTACTCGTCGAGGGTCGTGGCGCCGATCGTCTGGATCTCGCCGCGGGCCAGGGCCGGCTTCAGGATCGAGGCGGCGTCGATCGCCCCCTCGGCGGCGCCGGCGCCGACCAGGTTATGAAGCTCGTCGATGAAGAGGATGATGTCGCCGCGCTGGGTGATCTCCTTCATCACCTTCTTCAGGCGCTCCTCGAACTCGCCGCGGTACTTCGAGCCCGCGACCAGGGCGGCGAGGTCGAGGGTGTAGATCTGCTTGTTCCGCAGCAGCTCGGGGATCTCGCCGCGGACGATCCGCGACGCCAGCCCCTCGACGATCGCCGTCTTGCCTACCCCCGGCTCGCCGAGCAGGACCGGGTTGTTCTTCTGGCGGCGGGAGAGGATCTGCATGATCCGCTCGATCTCGGTCTCGCGGCCGATCGTCGGGTCGAGCTTCCCCTCGGAGGCGAGCTTGGTGAGGTTGCGGCCGAACTGGTCGAGGAGCTTCGAGGACTTCTTGCCCTCACCGCCGCCGACGCCGGCGCCCTGGCGGCGGCCGCCGGGCCCGGACAGCATCCGGATCACCTCGTTGCGGATCTTCTCCGAGTCGGCGTCGAAGTCGAGCAGGATCCGGGCAGCGACCCCCTCATTCTCGCGGACCAGCCCGAGCAGGATGTGCTCGGTGCCGATGTAGTTGTGGCCGAGCGAGAGTGCCTCGCGCAGCGCCAGCTCGAGGACCTTCTTGGCCCGCGGCGTGAACGGGATCTGACCCGAGGTCACCTCCTCGCCGGAACCGACGATGCGGACGACCTGGGCGCGGACGCGCTCGACCGTGATGTCGAGCGACTCGAGCACGCGGGCGGCGAGGCCCTCCTCCTCGCGCAGGAGCCCGAGCAGGATGTGCTCGGTGCCGATGTAGTTGTGCTTGAGGGTGCGGGCCTCCTCCTGGGCGAGGACGACTACCTGCCTGGCCCTCTCTGTGAATCGCTCGAACACTCTCTGCGCTCCGGTCTCTCCGACTCAGTATGGCCTAGCGGGTGGTCGCCTCCGGCAGGCCGCTGCGTGGGGACGCGGGCTCGCCGGCGGCCTTATCCACTCTTTCGGCTCCTCGCTGCCGACGGATTAGACCTCCGGTTTCTCGACTACGGCGAGGAGCCAGTATACCGGCGGTCCCGTCCGTGCCTGAGCCGTGCGTGGCAGCGGCGGCGAATTCGCTGCATTCACGGCGTTGTTTCGCTGTGGGCCGGCGAGAATGTGCGTCCGCAGCTTCCACTAGACGCCCGGCCGCCGACGAGGCTGGCGTTGCGCCCCAGGTCGCCGAATCGGAGGATGGACGGAAAGCTAGGACGCCAGGGCTAAGGGACAACCTCGGGGGCGGCCTCGAGCTCGATCAACGCGGCCTTGAGCGTCGCCCGTCCGCGATGGTGGAGCCCGTGGACCGAGCTCTCGGTCTTCTCCAGCCGCGCGGCGATCTCCGGCGGGGAGAGGCCGAGCACGT
>JBKPNB010000349.1:0-4146 GCA_046732395.1 Actinomycetota bacterium
GGCATCTGCCCCTCGGCGGCGAACGCCTCCTGCGCCGCCGCCAGCGGCACCCCGGCCTCGACGATCGCTGTCAGGTCGCCGACGTTGTGCTCGACCAACCGGTCGAGCCCGCCGGTCTCGATCGTCAGATCCGGCTCGGGCGCCGGGCGCCCCCAGCCGAACTTCGTACCGCCGCCGCGGAAGCGGACCGCATGGCCCTCCTCGGCGGCCGCGGCGAGGAGGCCGCCGGCGTCGGCGGCCGACGCCGGACTCTCGACCCGCGCCGTGGCCTGGGCCAGCAGAACCGCTCCGCGAGCCCGGCGACCTCGAGCGGGTGGCGGCGGTAGGGCCCCGGCACCTCGCCGCAGAGCCGCGGGGTCGGCATCACCTTGCCCGGGTTCGCGCGCTGGTCGGGGTCGAAGGCGCAGCGGAGCTTCTGGAACGCGGCGAGGTCGGCGTCGCGGAACATCTCCGGCATGTAGCGCTTCTTGTCGACGCCGACGCCGTGCTCGCCGGTGATCGAGCCGCCGGCCTCGACGCAGGCCAGCACGATCTTGCCCGCCAGCTCCTCGGCCCTCTCCGCCTCGCCCTCCGAGCGCCCGTCGTAGCAGACGAGCGGGTGGAGGTTGCCGTCGCCGGCATGGAAGACGTTCGCCACCCGCAGCCCGTACTCGTTCTTTAGCTCGTCGATCCGCCCCAGCACCTCGGAGAGCCGGGTGCGGGGGATGACGCTGTCCTGGACGTAGTAGTGGGAGCTGATCCGGCCCATCGCCGGGAACGCCGCCTTCCGCATCTTCCACATCGCCTCGCGCTCGAGGTCGTCGGCGGCGACGCGGACCTCGGTCGAGCCGTTCTGCTCGCAGATCCGCTGGACGTCGTCGAAGCGCGCCTCGCACTCGGATTCCGAGCCGTCGAGCTCGACGAGGAGCGCGGCGCCGGCGTCGAGCGGGAAGCCGGCATGCGCCATCTGCTCGCTGGCCTCGATCGAGAGCTGGTCCATCATCTCGATGGCCCCCGGGACGACCGCCTCGCAGACGATGTCGGTCACGGCCCGCCCGGCGGCCTCGGTCGACTCGAAGAACGCGACCAGGGTCCGAATGCCCTCCGGCTTCGGGATCACTCGCAGGGTGATCTTGGTCGCCACCCCGAGCGTCCCCTCCGAGCCGACGAAGGCGCCGATCAGGTCATAGCCGGGGCGGTCGAGCTCCTTGCCGCCGAGCCGGACCAGCTCGCCGTCGGGGAGGACGACCTCGAGCCCGGTCACGTAGTTGGTCGTGAACCCGTACTTGAAGCAGTGGGCGCCGCCGGAGTTCTCGGCGACGTTGCCGCCGATCGAGCAGACGATCTGGCTCGAGGGGTCCGGGGGATAGAAGTGGGTCGGCCCGACCGCCTCGGAGATCGCGACGTTCGTCACCCCCGGCTCGCAGACAACGCGCTGGTTTTCGAGGTCGACCTCGACGATCCGGCGCAGGCGGGTGAGGACGATCAGGATCCCCTCGGCGATCGGCAGCGCCCCGCCCGAGAGGCCGCTGCCGGCGCCGCGCGCCACCCACGGCACCTCGGCCTCGTGGCAGGCGCGGACCACTGCCCGGACCTCCTCGGCCGTGGCCGGGAGGACCGCGGCGCGCGGCAGCACCTTGTACTGGAGGAGGCCGTCGGACTGGTAGGTGCGGAGCTGGTGCTCGTGGGCGACGACGTTGCCCTCGCCGCAAATTGTCCTGAGGCGGTCGAGGAGCCGCTCGACCGCCCGCTCGTCGGGCGGCGGGTGCGGGGCCGACCCCGTCTCCTCGCCGGGCTCGGCCCCGAGCGGCCCGGGCTGGGGGGCCTCGGCGGCGGCCCCCTCGGCCTCCTCGCGCGTGCCCGCTAGATCGCCATCCAAGACAGCACCGGCTTCGACTGCAGGTAGACGAGCAGGCACATCACGAGGATCAGGATGATGCTCCACTTGAGCACCTTGCGGAAGATGTCGCCCTCCTGACCGCTCATCGCCACCGCGGCGGCGCCGATCGCCAGGTTCTGGGGCGAGATCATCTTCCCCAGCACGCCGCCCGAGGAGTTGGCCGCCGCCATCAGCGTCGGGCTGAGGCCCGACTGCTTCGCAGCCGCCACCTGGAGGGCGCCGAACAGCGAGTTAGACGAGGTGTCCGACCCGGTCACCGCGACTCCGAACCAGCCGACAATCGGCGACAGGAAGGCGAAGAACCCGCCCGCGCCCGCGAGCCACAGCCCGAGGGTGATCGTCTCGCCCGAGAAGTTCATGACGAACGCGAGCGAGAGCACCGACGCCACGGTGAGGATCGCCCACCTCAGCTCGTAGACGGTGTCCAACCACGCCCGCAGCGCTCGCGAAGGCCGCAGCTTGATCGCTGGGATCGTGAGGAGCCCGGAGATCAGGAGCAGCGTCCCGGCCGCATTCAGCCAGTTGAACTTGAAGATCGCCGAACTCGGCTCCTCGCCCGACGGGTTCACCACGTTGATGCCCGGCCAGTGGAACTCCTTCGTCGGCTTGTCGAGCCAGTCGACGAACGGGAGCCAGCTGATCTCGGCGAGCGCGAAGACCACGATGATGATGATGTAGGGAGCGTAGGCGCGGATCACGTCCGCGCGGCTGTCCTGAGCGCGCTCGGCCCGCGCGCGCTCGCCCCGCGATCGGGGGTCGCGTCCCGGCACCTGGCGCTCGAACCCCGGCTGGTATGACTCGGCGCCGGCGATCGCGGGCTCCGGCCCGCCGACGGCGTCGGGGAAGATCGTTTCCCGCGGCCGCCAGACCTGGAGCAGGAGGACGATCGCGAGCGCGGAGCTCAGCGAGGCGATGATGTCCGTGAGCGGGACCGAGATGTAGTTCGAGGTCACGAACTGCATCACCGCGAACGCGGTGCCGCCGACCACCGCGGCGGGCCACGCCTGCCGGATCCCGCGCTTGCCGTCGACCATCCCGATCAGGATCAGGGGCACGATCAGCGCCAGGAACGGGGTCTGGCGGCCGACCATCGAGCCGAGGTCGTCGACGGGGAGGCCGCTCACCTCGCCGAGGGTGGTGATGGGAATGGCGATCGCCCCGAACGCGACCGGCGCCGTGTTCGCCACCAGGGCAACCGCGGCCGCCTTGACCGGACGGAACCCGAGCGCGATCAGCATCACGGCTGTGATCGCGACCGGGGTGCCGAACCCGGCGAGCGCCTCGATCAGGGCGCCGAACGAGAAGGCGATGATCACCGCCTGCACGCGCTGGTCGTCGGATATCGCCCCGAACGATCGGCGCAGGACCTCGAAGTGCCCGCTGGCGCGGGTCATGTTGTAGATCCAGATCGCGTTGACGACGATCCACATGATCGGGAAGAGCCCGAACGTCGCGCCCTCCCAGCCGGCGTCGAGCGCCTGCCCGACCGGCATCGTGTAGACCGCGAGCGCGACGATGAGCGACGTCGCCAGCGCCGAGAGAGCCGCCCAGTGGGCGGGGATCTTCAGCACCCCCAGCATCACGAACAGCACCACCAGCGGAAGCACCGCAAACAGCGAGGACCAACCCAGCGAATTCGCGACCGGGTCGTAGATCTGCTCGTACATGCCTCTCCTCCCGTGTCGGCTGACCGGGGTCTACCCGGCTTGTGCTGATTTACGCTTCCGGTCGTGGCGACCACCGACGAGCAAGCGAGGGCTGCGGCCGAAGCCCAGCGGCGCGAGGCCGTCCACGGCGGCCGCCTGGTCGCCAGGGCGCTCCGGTCGCGCGGGGTGACGCATCTCTTCACCCTCAGCGGGGGTCACCTGTTCTCGATCTACGACGGCTGCCGGGCCGAGGGGATCGAGGTGGTCGACGTCCGCCACGAGCAGTCGGCGGCGTGGGCGGCGGAGGGGTTCGCGAAGGCGACCCGCGGCGTCGGCGCCTGCGCGCTCACCGCCGGGCCGGGGGTGACGAACGGGATGAGCGCGATGGCCGGCGCCCTCTACAACCGCTCGCCGCTCGCCGTCCTCGGCGGCCGGGCGCCGGAGATGCGCTGGGGATCGGGCTCGCTCCAGGAGATCGACCACGTCCCGTTCGTCTCGCCGCTTACCAAGTCCGCGGAGACGGTGAGGGAGACGGCGCGGATCCCGGAGGCCACCGCAGCGGCGCTCGACACGGCGCTCGCCCAGCCGTCCGGCCCGACGTTCGTCGACTACCCCCTCGAC
>JBKPNB010000350.1:0-22952 GCA_046732395.1 Actinomycetota bacterium
GCTCTCGGTGCGCGCCGTCTCGGGCTCGGCGGGGGTCTCCGGGAAGACCTCGTCGGAGACGTCGAGATCCGGGACCTCGGCGGGGGTGGCCTCCTCGGCCTCCGCGGTCAGCTCCGGCGGGATCAGGTCCCGGAGCGGCAGATTCTGCGACGGCTGGGCGCGCTTCACGCTGAGCGAGATGCGGCGCCGCCCCTCGTCGATCTCGAGGATCCGCACCCAGACCTCCTGCCCGGGCTGGACCACCTCGCCCGGGCTCTCGACGTGGTGGTCGGCGAGCTCGGAGATGTGGACCAGGCCCTCGACGCCGGGGACGATCTCGACGAACGCCCCGAACGCGACCACCTTCGTCACCTTGCCCTCGAGCGCGTCGCCCTGCTTGTACTCGTTGAGGACCCGGGTCCACGGGTCCTCCTGGGTCTGCTTCAGGCCAAGCGAGATCCGCTGGCGGTCGCGGTCGATGTCGAGCACCTTGACCCGCACCGTCTCCCCCACCGAAAGCACCTCGGACGGGTGGTTGACGTGGCTCCAGGAAAGCTCGGAGATGTGGATCAGGCCGTCGATCCCGTCGAGGTCGACGAACGCGCCGAAGTCGACGATGTTCGAGATCTTGCCCTCGACGACCATCCCCGGCTGGAGCCGCCCGAGGATCTGGTCGCGGACCTCCTTGCGCTCCTCCTCGAGGACGGCGCGGCGGGAGAGCACGACGTTGTTGCGGCTGCGGTTGAGCTCGATCACCCGGCACTCGAGCGTCTGGCCCTTGAACTCCTCGAGGTCGTGGACGCGGCGGATGTCGACCAGCGAGGCGGGCAGGAAGCCGCGCACCCCGAGGTCGAGGATGAGTCCACCCTTGACGACCTCGATCACCACGCCCTCGATCGGCTCACCGGTCTCCGCCGCGCGCTCGATCTTCCGCCACGCCTTCTCGAAGCGGGCGCGCTTCTTCGACAGCACGAGGCGGCCCTCCTGGTCCTCCTTGGTGAGCACCAGGGCGTCGACCTGCTCGCCGAGCGAGACCTCGTCGCTGGGGTCAACCGAGCGCCGGATCGAGAGCTCGTTCGAGGGGATGACCCCCTCGGACTTGTAGCCGATGTCAACTAGGACCTCGTCCTTGTCGATCCGCACCACCTCGCCGCTGACGACGTCACCCTCCTCGAACGGCTTGATCGTCGCGTCGTAGTTGGGGACGAGCTGCCCGTCGACCTCGACGAGGAGATCGGTGGAGGGAGGTGCGGGCGGGGCTTCGGCGGCGGCGGTTGTATCGGTTGCGGCCAAGGCGAAGCAGTTTAGGGACCGCGGGTGGGCAGGTGGCATGTGGCAGGTGGAGGTGGCGCTCCAGATGCCACCTGCGACCTGCCACCTGCCGGGCTTGAAGTACCCTCGCCCGCATGCCCACGAGGCGGACCAAGCGGGGCGCCGAGCGGACCCCGTTCGACGCCGACTGCGACGTCCTCGTCTGCGGCGGGAGCTTCGCCGGGCTGGCTGTCGCGCGCGAGCTCGCCGGCAGCGGCGCCCGGACGCTGGTGGTCGACCGCTACGACGTCGGCGAGCGCCAGACCTCGGCCTGCGCGGCGCCGACCGAGTGGCTCGAGGCGCTGGGCCTCGCGTCGTCGATCCGCCAGACGTTCCGCGATCTCGTCATCCACACCCCGCACACGACGGTGCGGATGGGGCTGCCGTTCACGTTCTCGACGTTCGATTACCGGGTGTTGTGCGGACTGATGTTCGAGGCGTGCGATGCGGAGTTCGAGACGGGGAAGGTGGAGGGCAGGTCGCAGGTGGCAGGTGGAGGCGTGGCGGTTGAGACCGATCGGGGGGAGGTGCGCGCGCCGCTGGCCGTCGACTGCCTCGGATGGCGGCGGGTGCTGGGGACGAGCGGATTCCAGCCGCCGGAGGCGCCGCTCTCGCGCGGCCTCGAGGTGCATCCGGGCGGCGCCGGCGATGAGCTCGAGGTCTGGATCGACCGCTCCTACGTCCCGGCGGGGTATTCGTGGAGCTTCCCAGCCTCGGCCGAGGTTCGGGTCGGGGTGGGGTCGTTCGATCCCCGCTTCCACGTCAAGGATCCGACCGTCCGCCTCGCCGATGACCTCGGGCGCGACGCGGTCCGCTATCAGGGGAACTGGATCCCGCACAAGCTGCGGCCGGCGCGGGAGGGCTCGGTCCTCTTCGTCGGCGACTCGGCCGGGCACTGCCTGCCGCTGACCGCGGAGGGCATCCGGACCGCGTTCTACTTCGGTATCGCCTGCGGGCGCGAGCTGCGTCGGGTCGTCGAGGGCCGCGCGACGCGCGAGGCCGCGGCCGAGCGCTACGCGGCCTTCTCCGAGCGCCACGACTTCCACTTCCGCTGGCTGCTCCGGGTCCAGCGCCTCGTCCCGCGGGTGCCGCCGCGGCTGCTGGCCCGAGCGCTGGAGACGATGGCGGACGAGCGGTTCGTCCGCTGGTCGTTCGGTCACTACCTGCGGATCGCGCACCCGGCCTACGCGCGGGAACTGGCAGCCTCGCCGCTGCGACGCCCGACGATGGTCGCGGTCCCTACCTGACCACCAGGTAGGTCCCGGCGAACAGCAGGCCGACGCCGGCGAGCCTGCCGATCGAGATCGGACGCTGCTCCAACCCGAGGATGGCGGCGCGGTCGATCACGATCGAGGCCGCGAGCTGCCCGGCGAGGGTCGCGGCCGTCACGCCACTGGCGCCGAGTGTCCTGACGGTGAGCAGGGCCACCGTCACGTACGCGGCGCCGAACAGCCCGCCTCCGATCACGTAGTACCAGGGGAGCCGCCCGACGTTGGAGAGACTCGCGAAGCCGTCGGTGAAGAGCGCGACGAGGACGACGAGGAGGACCGTGCCGACGGTGAAGTTCACGGTCGCGGCCGCGAGCGTGCCGGTGGCGTGGCCGAGCCGCGAGTTCAACGGAGCCTGGAGGGCGATGAGGCCGCCGGCGAGCACCGTCGCAAGCGTCGCTGCGACAACCCTGTCCACGGGCTCAGCATCTCAATCCCCCCGGATGACAGCGGAGCGCGGCGGCCAGGCCCGCTCCCGTCCCCGCGAGCTAGGGAGCGATCAGCTGGTCCTGAGGAGGTCGGACGCCGAGCGTTCGCAGCCAGCGAAGCTGGCCGTGAACGATCGCGATGTAGTAGCCGAGCTCGACCAGCTCCGGCTCGGTGAAATTGGCGTGGAGGCGGTCCCAGAGGTCGTCGTCGGCACCCGACGGGTCCCATGCGATCGCCTCCGCCCAGTCGAGTGCCGCCCGCTCGCGCTCGTCGAAGGCCTCGGGCTCGTCGAGGCCGGCCAGCTCGCCGTCGGCGGATAGGAAGCGGGCGCAGAGATCCTTCAGCGCCGGGTCGAGGCTCCCGCCCTCGAGCACGTTCGCGCGGGTCGACCGATAGGTGCGTAGCACCTCCGGCACCCGGGCGCGGATCGCGTCGCCCGCACCGACCGGATCCACCCGCCGCGTCATCGCCCAGCCGCGGCGCGGATCTCGGTCGGCGCCAGGCCCTCGACGGTCTCGTCACGCACCTCGTGGTGGCCGATTTCCAGGGTTCGGATCCACGACTGCTGGCCGAGCGTGACGGCGACGAAGTAGCCGAGCTCGACCAGCTCCTCGTCCGAGAAGTGGAGGTGAAGGCGCTCCCACACCGCGTCGTCGGCGTCGTCGGGGTTCCAGGCGATCGCTCGGGCGTATGCGAGCGCGGCCTTCTGTCGCTCGTCGTACCGATCCGAGGCCTCGAAATCGAGCAGCTCGTCGTAGTCACGTTCGACGAGCCCCCCTTCGCGACCGCGGGTCGAGCGCTGGTTGCCGCAGTAGAGGCACTCGACGGTCTTCGAGACGTAGACGCGGCAGAGCTCCTTGATGGCGTGATCGCAGACCCCGCGACGGAACGCGCTCTCCCACTGCATCCAGAAGTCGCGCAGGATCGCCGGGACATGGGCGCGGATCGCCTGGCTCTCCGGTCTCGGCGTCCCGTGGCGAGCGGCGTGATCGATGATCGCGCGCAGCTCGGGATCATCGATTCGCTCGACCGGGAAGTAGCTGATCCTCGGCATCCGCACCTCCTCCCGCAGGCTTCGTCACTCTCTCTCCCTGCAATCGAGTGTACCCAGAGGGGCGACGCCGCTCACCGCGACGCCCCCGCCCCGAGCCGCCCGCGCACCGCAGCGACGATCGTCTCGGCGACCGGCAGGAAGGCATCCTCGAGCGTCGGGCTGTAGGGCACCGGCGTGTCGTCGGTTGCGATGATCCAGGCGTCGTCGAGGTCGTGGAGCCCCTCCTCGGCGACGATTCCGAGGAGTCCCGACGCCCAGCCGCCGGTGCGCGGCCCCTCCTCGACGGCGAGCAGTCGGTTCGTCTTCGAGACGGAGGCGAGGACCGTTGCGGAGTCGAGCGGCCGCAGGGTGCGCAGGTCGACGACCTCGGGGTCGACGCCGTCGCCGGCGAGCGTCTCGGCAGCCTCGAGGGCGTCACGGACCCCCTTCGACACCGAGACGATCGTCAGGTCAGCGCCCTCCCGAACGACCGCCGCGCGACCGATCGGGATCGTCTCGTCGGTGGGCTCGGGACCCTTGATCGAGTAGAGGCGCTTGTGCTCGAGGAAGATCACCGGGTTGTCGTCGCGAATCGCGGACTTCAGCAGGCCCTTCGCGTCCGCCGGCGACGACGGGGCGACGACCTTCAGCCCCGGGATCCCCTGGAACCAGGTCCCATGAATCTGCGAGTGCATCGCCCCGAAGCGGCCACCGGCGCCGACCGCCGAGCGGACGACGAGCGGCGCGCTCCCCTGCTCGTTCGAGACATACCACAGCTTCGCCGCCTGGTTGACGAGCGAATCCATCGCCAGCCCCATGAAGTCGCCGAACATGATCTCGATCACCGGCCGCATCCCGGTCGCGGCGGCCCCGAACGCGGTGCCGGCAAGGGCGAGCTCGGAGATCGGCGTGTCGAAGACGCGTTCGGGACCGAACCGCTCCTGCAGGCCCGGGGTGACTGCGAACACGCCCCCCGGGGCGGCGATGTCCTCGCCGAGGAAGATGACCGCGGGATCGCGCTCGAGCTCCTCGGCGATGGCGTCGCGAATCGCGACCCTGAACTCGAGCTCGCCGCTCACGAGCGGTACTCGGACGAACGCTCGTCGGCGGGATCCGGGAACGGCGCCGCCAGCGCCGCCTCCACCGCCGCCTCGATCCGCTCGCGCGCACGCCGCTCGGCGGCGTCGACCTCCCCCTCGGGGCAGGCGTCGGCAAGCAGGCGCTCGCGGGCGACGGCGAGCGGATCGCGCTCGAGCCAGCGCTCGACCTCGTCGGCGGGGCGGTACTTGGCCGGATCGGACTTCGAGTGACCGAAGTGCCGGTAGGTCCGGCACTCGAGCAGCGTCGGCCCGTCGCCCCGCCGGGCTCGGTCAACCGCGTCGCGGGCGGCCTCCCAGACTGCCCAGAGGTCGTTGCCGTCGACGACCGAGAACGGGATTCCGTAAGCGCCGGCTCGGGCGGCGATCTCGCCCCCGGCGGTGACCTGCTTCATCGGCGTGAATTCGCCGTAGAGGTTGTTCTCGCAAACGAACACCGCCGGCAGCTCGAACACCTGGGCGAAGTTGAGGCACTCGTGGAAGTACGCCTGGTTCGCGGCCCCGTCGCCGAAGAAGGCGACCGAGACCCTGCCCTGTCGCCGGCCGGACAGTGCGGCGCCGGTTGCAGCCGCGATGCTTCCGCCGACGATCCCGAAGCAGCCGACGAGGCCATGCTCGAGGTCGACGACGTTCATCGATCCGGCGCGCCCCCCGCAGACCCCCGCCGCGCGGCCCAGCATCTCGGCCGCCAGCGCCGCCGGATCGGTCCCCTTCGCCAGCGCGTGGCCGTGCCCGCGGTAGGTGCCGCTGACGTAGTCGTCGGGCTCGAGCGCCAGGCAGACGCCGACCGGGACCGCCTCCTGCCCGGCCGACAGGTGCGTGGTCCCGTGGACCTCCCCGCGCAGGAAGAGGCGGTGGATCGCCTGCTCGAACTCGCGGATCAGCACCATCCGCCCATACGCCTCCAGTAGCGACCGCTCCTCGGGGGGTCCCGTCTCCTCCCCTGCGCTAGCCGGCGCTGCGGTTCGCTCCATCGCGCGTCAGCTCTGGCTACGGGCCTGGATCGCCCTCGGTCTCGGCGGCTCGAGCCCGTCCGTGACCGGCGCGTCCTCCGGCCTCAATTCGAGGCCCGATGCCTCCGCCTGCAGCTCGAGCAAGGCGGCGAAGTCGTCGTCGGTGTGCCCGTGGTCGATCAGCGTCTGAACGGCCTCGAGCGCGGCAGCGGCGACGGGCATCGGCACGCCGAGCTCGCGCCCGAGCTCGAAGCCGAGGTCGAAGTCCTTGCGCAGGAGAATCGGGGTGAACGTGGGCGTGAAGTCCGCCTTCACGTAGGCGGGGGTCTTGTAGCGGGTGAACAGCGAGCCCATCACGCTGCCGTTGATGAATTCGAGCAAGTCGGCGCGCGAGATGCCGGCCTTCTCGGCGAGGATCGCGATCTCCGCCAGCGACTGCGCGACGACGCCGAGCAGCAGGTTGTGGCAGACCTTGGCCAGCCGGGCCTGCTCCGCGTCGCCGACGTAGGTCGAGCCCTGACCGAGGAGCTCGAGATACGGCTCGACGTCGCGGTAGGCGTCCTCGGGCCCCGAGACGACGAAGGTCAGCAGGCCCGCCGCGACGACCTTCGGGTTGCCGCTCACCGGCGCCGCGAGCAACGCCGTCCCACGCTGCGCCGCCCGCTCGCGGACCTGCCCGGAGGCCGCCGCCGAGACCGTAGTCGAGTCGACGATGATCCGGGGCGCCGATCCCGGATCCGAGAGCACGCCCGCCGGGCCGGTGATCACCTCCCTGAAGTCGTCGGGGCCGGCGACGATGGTGAACACCATGTCGCGCTCGGCGAGCTCGGCCGGGGCATCGACGATCGTCGCCCCGAGCTCTGCGAGCGGCTCCGCCTTCGCTCGCGTGCGGTTGTAGACGGCGATGTCGCAGCCGGCCTCGAGCAGCCGGGTGACGAGCCTGTATCCCATCCGGCCCGTGCCGACCCAACCGAGGCTCCGGCTCCGCAAATCGCGGTCCTGCATCAGCGTCTCCCTCGTCTTCCTGCAAGAGCGGCTACGCGAACTCTTGCAATCGATTGCACAGACACTCTAGCCGAACCGTGGTGCCGCCGTCAATCCGCCGGGCGCGGCGCCGGCGTGGGCGGCGAGGGCGCCGCCGGACGGCGACGCCGAGGGCGCAAACGGGGTAGACTCTTTCTGCAATCGATTGCAGGGACGTGCCCCGCGATCGATCGCCGGGAGGCCGCGATGGGACTGCACACATACGGACTGATGGGCGTCGACTGGGAGGAGCGGGTGCGGCTCGACCGCATGCGCGAGGAACGTCTCGCGAGGATCGGCAGGCTGCTCGACCGCTCCGACCTGGCGGCGCTGCTCTGCTTCGACATGACGAACATCCGCTACATCACGGCGACCCACATCGGCACCTGGGCCCAGGACAAGCTGAATCGCTTCTGCCTCCTCCCCCGCGGCGCCGAGCCGATCATGTGGGACTTCGGGTCGGCCGCCCGCCACCACAAGCTCTACAACCCGTGGCTCGGCGAGGAGCGTTCGCGGGCCGGGATCTCGACCCTGCGCGGAGCGATGAGCCCCGCGGCGGGGCGGGCGGAGGACGTCGCCGAGAAGATCCGGGTCGAGCTCGCCGAGCGCGGCCTGATGCCCGGCCCGATCGGCGTCGACGCGGTCGAGCCGCCGGTCCTGTTCGCGCTGCAGGCGGCCGGGATCGAGGTCGTCGACGGCCAGCAGCTTATGCAGGAGGCGCGGGTGATCAAGACCGTCGACGAGATCACGCTGCTCAACACCGCCTGCATGATGGTCGACGCCGCCTACGAGGAGCTCTACCGCGAGCTGCGGCCGGGGATGCGCGAGAACGAATGCGTGGCACTCGTCAACAAGGTGCTCTACGACATGGGTTCCGAGTTCGTCGAAGGGGTGAACGCGATCTCCGGCGAGCGCTGCAACCCCCACCCCCACGTCTACACCGACCGCGCCCTGCGCCCGGGCGACCCGGCCTACTTCGACATCCTCCACAGCTTCATGGGCTACCGCACGTGCTACTACCGCACCTTCGCGGTCGGCAGCGCGTCGCGATCGCTGGTCGACGCCTACAAGCGCTGCCGCTATTACCTCGACGCAGCGATCGACCTGATCCGGCCCGGGGTGACGACCGGCGACGTGGTCAAGGTCTGGCCACGGGCCGAGCAGTTCGGCTTCGCCGACGAGGAGGCGGCGTTCGCGCTCCAATTCGGTCACGGGGTCGGCCTTGCGATCTGGGAGAAGCCGATCTTCAGCCGGCTTGTCTCGCTCGAGCACCCGGAGGAGGTCCGCGAGGGCATGGTGTTCGCGCTGGAGACGTTCTGGCCAGCGTCGGACGGCTGGTCGGCCGCGCGGATCGAGGAGCAGCTAGTGGTCACCGCCGACGGCTGCGAGCTGATCACGCGCTTCCCGGCCGAGGACCTGATCGTCGCCGGCCGCCCCTACTACACACCGGGTGGGAGCCTGCCGCTCGAGCGCGAGACGCAGTCGAGCCTCAACACCCGGCTTGACGCCGACCGGCAGGAGGCAAGCCCGGCAAACGACGGGGCGCCGGCGGCCGGCGATGGCACCGCGGCGACCCGGCTCCCGACCCCCGACCGAGGCGCGGAGGGCGTGCGATGAGCGCAATCGCGACCCAGAGCCGCAGCGGGGCGTTCGTCGACGGGAGCTGGATCGAAGCCGACGGAGGCGAGTCGTTCGCGGTCGTCGAGCCGGCAACCGGTGAGGAGCTCGGGCTCGTCGCCGCCTCGGGACCCGCCGAGGTCGACGCTGCGGTGACGAGCGCCCGGCGGCGGTTCGCGGACGACTGGCGCTGGCGCGCACCTCGCGAGCGCGGGGCGCTGATGCGCGAGGTCGCAGCCCGAATCCGCGAGCACGTCGACGAGCTCGCCGAGCTGGAGGCGCGCGAGGTCGGCAAGCCCCGCCGAGATGCCCTCCGCTTCGACATCTCGTTCAGCCACGCAGCGTTCGACTACTTCGCGGGACTCGTCGACACGCTGCACGGCGAGATCGTCGACCAGGGGCCGATCGAGGCGCGCGTCGTCTACGAGCCCTACGGGGTGGTCGCGGCGATCCTCCCCTTCAACTGGCCGCCGATCCACTTCTCGAAGAAGTGCGCGCCGGCGCTCGCGGCCGGCAACACGGTGGTGATCAAACCCGGCGAGCAGGCGCCGCTGAGCGTCCTGCGACTGGTCGAGATCGCCAACGAGGTCCTCCCCCCGGGAGTGATCAACGCCGTCTCGGGCGTTGACGCGGGGGCGGCCCTCAGTTCACATTCGGGGGTGAGCCGGATCACCTTCACCGGGGCGACCGTCACCGGACGCAAGGTGCTCGAGAGCGCGGCGCGGAACCTCACCTTCTCGACGATGGAGCTCGGGGGCAAGAACGCGCTGCTCGTCCTCGCCGACGCGGACCTCGACGTCGCGGTCGACGTCGCCCTCGAGGGGATGTACTACAACCAGGGCGAGGCCTGCACGTCGACGGCGCGCATCCTCGTCGACGACTCGGTCCACGACGAGTTCCTCGAACGCTTCGCGCGCGCCACCGAGCGGCTCGTCGCCGGCGACCCGCTCGACCCGGCCACCGACATCGGCCCGATGGTCGACGCCCGCCAGCGCGACAAGGTCCTCGACTACCTGAGGATCGGCCTCGACGAGGGCGCGACGCTCGTCACCCAGGGGACGCTGCCGGACGACGAGCGCCTCCGCGATGGCTTCTGGGTCGCCCCGACGGTGCTCGCTGACGTCACCCCGCGGATGCGGATCGCCCAGGAGGAGATCTTCGGCCCGATCGCGTGCCTGATCCGGGTCGCCGACGACGACGAGGCGGTGGAGGTGGCCAACGGCACCGAGTATGGGCTCACCGCGGCGATCTGCACCCGCGACGAGGCCCGGGCCGGACGCCTCGCCCTGCGGCTCGAGGCGGGGATGGTGTTCGTCAACAACTACATGCGCCGCGCCTTCCTCGGCTCGCCGTTCGGGGGCGTCAAGGGGAGCGGATTCGGGCGCGAGAACGCGGCCGAGACGCTGCACGAGTTCGTCCGCTCGAAGAACATCCGCTTCCCGTCCGGCCGGGAGGAGATCCCGACCTGGCCACCCCGCGACTGAGAGCCCGAGCGGAACTCTCGAGGCTCAGGCCACGCGCCGCAGCCCGCGCGCGACCCCGTGCAGGCGCTCGGGCCCGCACTCGGTCACCAGCACCAGCTCGCCGGTCTGGACGCCGGCGGACTCATCACTCCTGACGACGTTCGGCTGGACGACGAGCGTCATTCCCGCCTCGAGCGTCATGTCGGGGATCGGCTGGAGCTGGCGGCTCCGGCTGCCGAGCACCGGCGGCAGGTACCCGCCGACGAACCCGTGGACGAGATCGTCGCGAGTCGTATAGCCGGCGGCCTCGATCGCCTCGGCCGCGGTGACCAGCTCGGCCGCGGACCTACCCGGGTGCAGCCGCGCGAAGATGGCGTCGAAGGCGGCGTCGGCGACCCGGTGCATGTCGACGTACTCGGGCGTCGGCTCAGTGGCGACCGCGAACGTGCGCAGGACCTGGCCCGGGTAGTCCCAGAACGAGGCACTGACCTCGCAGCTGACCGCGTCGCCGGCCATGACCCGGCGGTCTGAGGTCCACTGCGCCGGCGCGCTGATCGCCGGAGCGCTCATCGGCGTTACGCCGAAGTAATGGATGTGGGTGCGCCCACCGTCGGCCACGTAGGCGCGCTCGCAGATGTCGGCCAGCTCGTGCTCGCTCAGCCCGGGGCGGAGCCCCGCCGCGAGGGCCTCGACGGCCCGGTCGGTGAGCTCGCAGCCCACCCGCAGCCACTCGATCTCCTCTGCCGATTTGATCAGGCGCAGGCGGAGGTAGTCGGAGTCCATCGCGATCAAGCCGCCGCCGAGGCGTCCCAGGGCCACGTGCCCCGCGTGCGGCAGCGGACCGATCACCGCCACCGGCGCGCCGGCGGCGCCGCGGCGGCGGAGCTCGACGATCGCGGTCTCTACCGCGTCCGGCCCGGTCCAGCGGACCTCGGCTTCGGTCGCGATCCGGGCCGCATTCGGGACGTGGTTGTAGAAGTCGACCAGCAGCAGGTCGCGCTCGCCGGGAGTGAACACGCAGAGCGCCTCCCGCGTCACCGGCCACCGGGTGAGCCAGGGGATCGCGGATCCGAATCGGTTCGCCCCGTAGACGACCGCGTGGTCGGCGCCGCGCGCCCTCATCGCCCGCGCCAGCGCCGCCCGCCGGCGCTCGATCTCGGCCGCGCTGAATCGTGGATAGAGGGCCTGCGGGCCGGCGAGGGCGGTTGCCTGGATCACGGCGCGGCCGCGGCGAGACGTTCCCCGAACCAGTCGGCGATCGCCGGGCGCGCCCGGTAGGGCTTGTTCGAGCAGCCGTGGTTGCCGTCCGGGTAGCAGACGAACTCGGCGCCCGCGGTGTGCCTCGCCTGGCGCTCGGTCTGCTGCCAGGGGATCAGCCCGTCGAGCTTGCCGGTGACGTACAGGGCCGGGACCGCGATCCGCTCGCAGACTCCGGTCAGGTCGAGCGCCATCGCTCGCTCGCGCGCCTCTTCCTCTGTCGAGGCGCGGGACTTGACGATGAACGTCTGCCGGGTCATCGGCGGCAGCCCCTCCCAGGTCTCGCCGAAGCAGAACGGGCCGCTGAGCCCGACCACCGCCTTGATCCGCGCCTCGAAGGCGGCGACGCGCGGCGCATAGTAGCCGCCGAGGCTGACTCCCATCGCGCCGATTCGGTCGTGGTCGATGTCGTCGCGCCCGGCGATCGCGTCGAGCAGCGGCGCCAGCCCGGTCTCGTAGTCCGCTCTGATCGGAAGCGCGAGGCCGGTCTCGCCTTGGCCGGGGCCATCGACCGAGAGCGTCGCCATGCCGCGGGCCAGATAGGCCTCTTCGAGGAAGAAGAACTCCTCCTTGGTCGAGTCGAGTCCCGGGATGAGGACCACGAGCGGGGGCCGGACCTGACCGGGCGGCCGGCGCAGGTTGGCCGCCACCTGCGCGCCGCCGAGCGGCGCCTCGATCCGCTCGGCGTCCGGGTCGAGGTGGCGGTGGGCGCTGCGCATCGCCGCGACGCTGCGATGGGTCGCGTCGGCGGCCATCTCGAGGTCGAGGGTCCAGACGAACTTGCCGAAGTGGCGGCAGACCGCGGCCCGTAGCCAGGCCTCGCCTGCGCTTCGCCCCCGCCCCACCCGCTCCGATTCGAGCGCGTACTCCTCGTGCTCGTCGGCCGTCCGGGCCCACTCCGGAAGCCATTGCTCCCAGGCGTCGATCCGCGAGGTGGTGCGGACGAAGTCGTTGTACTCGACGCCGTTCTGGATGAACCGGGAGGCCCAGTGCTCGATCGCTGCCCGAACGCGGGCGTCGGCCATCAGCGCCGCCCCGCGGGGGCCCGGCCACCCGCAGCCTCCCGGGCGCGGGCGACAACCGACTCGATGCTGGTCCCGAGGTCGGCGAGGATGACAGCCGCCGCGTTTCGGCCGGGGGCACCGGTGATCGAGCCGCCGGGGTGCGTGGTCCCACCGGTCTGATACAGGCCCGGGATCGGCATCCGGTGCTGCGCCCAGCCGGGAGCCGGCCGCAGCCCGCCGCTCTGCGCGAGGCCGCGGTCGCCGCCGTGGAAGGCGCCGTGGATCATGTGCCGGTTCTGCCGCTCGATGTCGACCGGGCTCTTGACGAGGCGGGCGACGATCGCCTCGTCGGTCAGGCCCGGGGCGAAGTGGCGAACGCGCGCGAGCTGGCGGTCGGCCTGGAGCTCCTTGAGGTCGTCCCAGCTCGACTCGCCCGGGGGAAGCGGCCACGCCTGTCCGCTCAGGAACTTGACCGTGTGCCGCCCCTCCGGCGCGCGCGAGGGGTCGACCAGGGTCGGTGTCGCAACCAGCAGCCAGGCCGGATCGGGGTCGTAGATCCCGTCGCGGAGCCGGCGGCCGTGGTCGAGCAGCTGCTGTGGCCAGCCGGCGAGCCCCGCCGAGACCGCCGCGCGCACCCCGTCGGCGGCCTCGAAGACCGGCGGCGCGGTCGTCGCCAGGTAGACGGCGAATCCCGACAGGCCGACGTCGTAGGTATCGACTCCGTAGCGGAAGTCGTCGTCCCAGGCGTCGGCCGGCGCCATCGTCAACAGGTGCTTGACGTGGATCGTCGACACGACGCCGCGCCGGGCGAGATAGCGCTCACCGTCGTCGGTCTCGACTCCGACGCAGCGACCGTCGTCGAGCACCAGGCGCGTGACCAGCCGGTTGCAAAGCACCTCGCCGCCGTGATCCGCGATCGAGGTGGCGAGCGCCTCGGTGAGCTGGCCGGAGCCACCGCGGGGAATCGTCCAGCTGCGCCGCTGGCGCCCGAAGACGATCGAGTAGGCGAGTGGGCCGGAGCCGGCGCTGTCGACCGGGACCAGCGTCTGGAACGCCTGCCAGAGCATGAACGCCCGGACGTGCTCGCTCTCGTACTCGTGACGGATCACGTCCCAGGCGCTCATCATCCGCCGCCGCATCCACCGGGCGCCGTCGGGGTGGTCGCGGAGCATCTCCTCGAGCGACGGGCCGAACCCGGGCGGGGTAAAGCGGCTGGCGGCAAACAGATGCTTGACCGCGTCGTACTCGCCGAGCATCCGGCGGTAGGTCTCGGCGTCGCGAGCCGAGAACCGGGCGAGCTCCTCGCAGCTGCGGTCGACGTCGAGCCACATCGTCAACGCCCGCCCGTCGGGGAAGGCGACGTGGGCGAAGGGATCGGGGTGGACATAGGAGAGCCCGTGGCGCCCGAGCAGTCCGAGCTCGTCGTCCACCAGCAGCGGATTCGTCTGGATCAGGGTGTGGCCGGTCGAACACGAGTCGATCACGTATCCGGGCCCGAGCAGCTCCTCCGATGCCGCTCCCCCGCCCGGGATCTCACGGGCGTCGAGCACCAACACCTCGTGGCCGGCCGTGGCCAGGTAGGCAGCGGTGATCAGGCTGTTATGGCCGGCGCCGGCGACGACGAAGTCCGCGGTCGCGGTCATTGCCCCACCGGCGAGCCCAACCCGAGGAGGGCGGCGGCGTTTCCGCCCATCACGGCCGCCTCGTCCGCATCGTCGAGGCCACAGGAGCGAATCGTCGCCACCGGGTCGGGGTCGGCCATGTCGAACGGATAGTCGGTGCCGAGCAGCACCCGGTCGGCGCCGGCGAAGCCGACCAGGGCCCGCAGCAGGTCGGCGTCGTGGATGACCGTGTCGAAGAGGAAGCGCCGGATCGAATCCGGCGGCGGCTCGCGAAGTCGCGCAGAGGCGTCGGGCTGGAAGCGATGGGCGTGGCGGAGGCGGCCGCGGAGCGTCGGCAGCACCCCGCCACCGTGAGCCAGCATCACGCGCAGCCGCGAGTGGCGCTCCATCACCCCGGCCATCGTCATCTGGGCGGCGCAGATCGTCGTCTCGAGCGGGTTGCCGACCGTGTTCCACAGGTAGTGCTCGGCGAACGCCGGGTCGTCGAAGCCGCGGGTCGTCGGGTGGACGAAGACCAGCGCTCCGCCGGCCGCGGCGGCCTCCCAGAACGGCTCGAAGCGGGGCTCGCCGAGGTAGGCGCCGCCAACGCTCGCGGGGACCTCGACCCCGGCCAGTCCCGCGCCCAGGACGACCTCGAGCTCGACTGCCGCCAGCTCGGGGTCCTGGAGCGGAACGCCCCCAAGGGCGGCGATTCGGCCGGGCCGGGCGGCGGCGATCGCCGCCAGGGCGTCGTTCTGGATCCGGCAGCGCTCGAGCGCTGCCGCGGGTTCGGCGGTGGGAAAGAGCAGCGGCACCCAGGGGCAGAGCAGGGCGGCTTCGATGCCCGCCTCCGCCTCGCGGTCGAGGATCGCGTCGACGTCGACGAATTCGTCGACCGCCGAGCGGATCGTGTGGCCGCCGAGCGCGACCAGCTGCGCCCCGTCCTCGCGCCATACCCGCGGGCGCCACTCCTCGCGCGGGGCGGCGTCGCGGAGGACCTCCGGCACGATCACGTGCGCGTGGGCGTCTACGACCACGGCGTCACGCCCCGGCGATCAAGAGCAGCGAGCCCGCGATCACGAGCCCCGCCCCGAGCCAAATCCTCGCGGTCACCACCTCGACGTGGCGCCCGGAGATCAGCGGCGCCGCCACCAGGACGACCGGAACCGATGCCAGGTTGAGGGCGAGGACGACGGCGACGTCGGTGTCGTCGAGGGCCAGCCACCGGCCCCAGGTCGCAAGGGCGACGATCACGCCGGCGAGCACCTTCGCCGCCAGCGCCCCGCTGGGCTGCCCGCGGAACCGTGTCGGCGTCCCGGTGAGCGCCACCAGCACGCCGTATGCGACCGCCGCCGAGACCATCCCGACCGTCACCCCGAGCAGCGGCGAGTCGAGCCCGTCGAGGCCCTGGAGCGTGAAGATCGCGCTCGCCGACCAGGCGCAGGCAGTGACGAGGCCGAACGTCGAGTCGCGCAGGCGCGGGCGACGCCCGGCGCTGGGATTGGTCACCAGATAGGCGCCGCCGATCGTTAGTGCGATCGCGGCCGCCGAGAGCCAGCCGGGAACCTGGCTCTCGATGGCGACGGCGAAGACGAGCCCGAACACCGGCGTCGTCGACAGCAGCGGGCTCGTACGCGCGGCGCCGATCCGCCGCTGGCTCAGGTTGAGCGTCGTCCAGCCGACGAAGAAATGGATCATCCCGGCGAGCGCGAAGGCGACGATCGCCCACACGGTTGCCTCTCCGAGGGAGCCGATGTCCTCGGTCGCGAGCGAGGCGGCGAGCAGCACCGCCGCGGCGACGAGGAGCTGCAAGAAGGTCGAGACGTAGACGTCGTCGAGGTCGCGGACCGCCTTCGCGTTGAGCGCTTGGAAGAGACCGAAGCCGATGCCGGAGCCGGTCGCCCACAGCGCTCCGCTCACGCCCCGGCCGCCGCGCGCGCCCGCGCCGCCTCGGCCGTACCGCCGAAGTAGAGGTCCGACATCTCCGGGTTGGAGAGGACGTCCGCCGAGCGGCCCTCGAGCAGGACCCGGCCGCTCTCCATCACGACCCCGTGGCTCGCTATCCGTAGCCCGAAGCGGACGTTCTGCTCGACGATCAGCAGAGTCTTCCCGGCCTCGCTCATCTGCTGGATCGCCTTGGCGACCACCCGCAGGGCTTTCGGGTCGAGGCCCACCGAGGGCTCGTCGAGCATCACCAGGGTCGGGTCGAGCATCAGCGAGCGCGCGAATTCGACCGTGCGCCGCTGACCCCCCGAGAGGTTGCCGGCCCGCTCGTCCCCGCGCTCGGCGACGATCGGGAAGAGCTCCGCGACCGCGGCCAGTCGGGCGGTGACCAGGCGGCGGTCGCGGCGGATGATGTATGCGCCGAGGAGCACGTTCTCGCGCACCGAGAGGTTCGGGAAGACGCCGTTCGACTGCGGCACCTGCGAGACCCCGCGGCCGAGGATCTGCGCCGGCGACAGCCCGCCGATGTCCTCATCCTGGAACGTGATCGCTCCCTGCCGCGGGCGCAGCAGGCCGCTGACCGACCGCAGCACGGTCGACTTTCCGGCTCCGTTGGGCCCGACGACGCAGGTGATCGACCCGCGGTCGACGGCGAGGTCCACCCCGCGCAGGACGTCGCCGAATCCATAGCCGGCGACGACTCCGCTCAGTGTCAGCATCGGGCCACCTCGGCGCTCATGCCGCACCCGGGACCGGCTCATCGAGCGTGAAGTCCTCGCCGAGGTAAGCGTCGAGAACGCGAGGGTCCTCCGGGATCGTGCGCGGGGTTCCCTCGCAGATGCAGGTGCCGGCGGCGAGGACCAGGATCGGGTCGCAGAGGTCGAGCACGAACGGCATGTCGTGCTCGACGACGAGGAAGGTCTTGCCCTGCCGGTTGAGGTCGCGGATGATCTCCTTGATCCGCTCGACGAGGGTCGGGTTGATTCCGCCGGCCGGCTCGTCGAGCATGATCAGCTTCGGGTCCAGCATCAGCACCTGCGCCAGCTCGACCAGCTTCCGCTGTCCGAACGAGAGAGCGGAGGCGCGCTCGTCGCGGAACTCACGCATGCCGACGAACTCGAGCAGCTCCTCGGCGCGCGCCGACTCGGGCCCGCTGACGGCGCCGGCGCCGAGCACGCCCACCGAGAAGCGCGGCACCGGGGCGACCACGTTCTCGAGCACTGTCATCTCGCCGAACAGCCGCGTGATCTGGAACGTCCGCCCGAGACCCGAGTAGGCGTGCCGCCAGGGACTGAGGCGGTCGACCCGGCGGCCATCGAGCCAGACCTCACCCCCGTCGGCGCTCATCGTGCCACCGATCAGGTTGAACGCGGTCGTCTTCCCCGACCCGTTCGGGCCGATCAGGCCAGTAATCGACCCCCGCTCGACCGTGAACTGGCAGCCGTCGACGGCGTGCACGCCCCCGAACCGCTTCTCCAGGCCCCTGATCTCGAGCAGCGGCGCCCCGGCCTTCGGCGCTGGCCGGCGGTCGTGCTCGGCGGCGGCGATGGCGTCCCGACCCGCGCCCGCCAGCGCCGGAACGCCCTCCAGCCGCCGTCCGACCCGCGCCTCGGTCCCCGCCTTGCGGCGTCGCTCCCAGAACTCCTGGATCGACGGAAGGATCCCCTTCGGCAGCAGCACGATCGCGAGCGCCAATAGGCCGCCGAAGATCAGCAGGCGCGAGTTTCCCCCTCCCAGCTCCTGGTTGGCAAGCTCGTTGATCGACTCGATGAGGAAGGCGCCGAGGACGGGTCCCCAGAGCGTCCCGCGACCACCGAGGACGACGGCGAGCACGATCTGGACGCTGAGGATGATGTCGAACATCCCGCTCGGGTCGATGAAGGTCAGGTAGTAGCCGTAGATCCCACCGGCCATCCCGAGAAAGACCGCGGAGGCGGCGAACCCCAGCGCCTTGTAGACCGGGGTGTCGACGCCAACCGTCGCCGCCTTGTCCTCGTCCTCGCGGATCGCGATCAGCCCCGTACCGAACTTGGTCTTGCGGATCCGCCACGAGACCAGCAGCGCGACCGCCAGCAGCCCGAGCAGCGAGTAGTAGAAGGGCCAGTTCTGGTAGGCGATGTCCCACTCGGGGATCGGCATCGTGATGCCGGTCGTACCGCCGGTGAACGAGCGCCAGTTCGTCGCGACGATCTGCAGCAGGAACAACATCGCGATCGTCGCGATCACGAACGAGTGCCCGCGCAGGCGGGTGGCGATCGCCCCGAGGACGAGGGCGAACAGGGCCGCGACCAGCCCGGCCGCTGGCAGCCAGACCCATGGCGAGCCCCCGACCTTCATCGTCAGGATGCCGACCGTGTAGGCACCGACGCCGATGAACGAGCTCTGGCCGAGCGAGATGTAGCCGCCCCAGCCCATGATCACGTTCAGGCCCACGGCTCCGATCGCGAACAGCAGCGACAGGATGATCAGGTTCTGGTAGAAGAGGTCGTTTGAGATCAGCGGGTAGGCGGCTACGATCGCCGCGCCGATCACGAGCAGCGCACGGCCGACCCACCGAGGCGAGGCGAAGTCGCCGAGACCGGCCGGCATCGCCGCGCGGGTGATCGCGGCGAGCCTCACGTGGCGACGTCCTCACGCAGTCGGGTGCCCATGATCCCGTGCGGGCGCACGAGCAGGACGACGAAGATGATCGCGTACGGGACCGCGGTCGCCCACTGCGCGGACACGTAGGTCTGGGTGAACGTCTCCGCCAGCCCCAGCAGCAGCGCCCCGATCAGGGCCCCGCGCAGGCTCCCCATCCCGCCGAGCACGATCACCCCGAGCAGGCGAGCGATCCAGATGTAGTGCGAGCCCGGCAGGAACGGGTAGAGCACCGAGGTCAGCGCGCCCCCGGCGCCGACCGTGCCGACACCGACCGCGAACGTGATGGCTGAGACGCGGACGATGTCGATTCCCACGAGCTCGGCACCCGACGGGTTGACGGAGGCGGCCCGGATCGCGCGGCCCGTCCAGCTGCGGGCGAGGAACAGCCACAGGCAGGCGAGCACGACGATCGCGAGGCCGCACGCGAACACCTGCGCCTTCGGGAGCACGACCCCCGAGAGGTTGAACGACTCGGTGAAGTACGGCGGGCGGACGGCGTGGGATTGGTTCCCCCAGACGAGGCCCATCACCGCCTCGAGCACGAGGGCGATCCCGAAGGTCAGGAGCACCGATGACGATGGTGGGGCCAGCCGGATCGGTCGCACGGCGAGCACGTAGATCAGCCAGCCGAAGGCGAGCATCGCGGGTGTCGTGATCACGATCGCCGCCAGCGGATCGATTCCGAGCCACGACCAGAGCGAGAACGTCAGGAACGCGGCGAGGATCAGGAAGGCGCCGTGGGCGACATTGATCACGTTCATGACGCCGAAGATCAGCGTCAGGCCGGAGGCGAGGAGCGCGTAGATCCCGCCGATCAGAAGCCCGTAGGCGATCGTCTGGATTAGCTCCGTCATCTCGCGCGCCCTGATTCAGGTCCTGAGGCCCAGCTCCAGCGGGGAGCCAACGGCTCCCGACCGTCGTCCCGGTGCCTACTGCGAGCCTGGCCGGCGGTTGATGATGTGGTCGGTCGTCGCGGCATCCTTCGGAAGGACAACCTCCGCCGTGCCATCCTGCCATTGGCCGATGAGGAACTGGCCCTGGGGTGCGCCGGTGTCCGCCCACTTCAACGGTCCGAGGATTGTCTCGACCTCGTTGTTCCGCAGGTAGTCCGCGAGCGCCGCCTGATCGTCGATGCTGCCAACCTCCTCCACCGCCTTCTGGAGGACCTGACCGGTCGCGAAGGCGTCCGCCGCATCCTCGGCCGGCAGGCCACCGAACTTCTTCTTGAAGGCGGCAACGAAGTCCTGGTTGCCCGGCGTGTGCGCCTCAGGGGTGTGACTCACCGCGTAGAAGATCGCCTCGGTGTTCTTGATCCCGACGCCGTTCGAGAACTGGGAAGCGCCCGAGGGCGCGCTCGTCTCGAAGAAGTAGCGCGGCTGGAACCCGACCTTGCTGAGCGAGCGGATGAACCCGATCCCGTCGTCGAATACCGCGCCGTGCGCGATCAGGTCCGGGTTCGCGGCCTTGACCTGGCTCGCAATCGAGTCGAAGTTCGAGGTGCTCGGCGGATAGATGTCCTTGTAGACGGTCTTGATCCCCGCCGCCTCGAGCTTCTCCCTGATCGAATCGATCACCGGGATCGCGAACGGGTCGTCGATCGACGGGTAGGCCGCCGTCTTCGGCCGATCCTTCGGGGGCAGTCCGAGGATGTAGTCGACGAAGAGATCGCCCTGGTGGTTGGCCGTCGCCTGCTGGGCGAAGAACAGGTACTTGAACCCGCGCGAGAACATCTCCGGCGCGCCGCCGGCCGGCTCGACGTAGAGCATGTGATTGCGCTCGGCGACCGCGGATGCCGGCAGGTTGAGCAGCGACGAGAACGTCCCCAGCAGGAGGTTGACGTTATCGCGGCTGATCAGGGCGTTGTAGTCGGCGACAACCGTGTTCTGGTCGCTCGCGTCGTCCTTGATGTCGAGCTCGACCTTGCGCCCGAGGAGGCCGCCGTTGGCGTTGACCGAGTCGGCCCAGAGTTGATAGCCCTGCTTCGCCGCCGTGCCGGGCTGCGAGAAATCTCCGGTCAGCGGCAGGGAGATGCCGATCTTCATCGGGCCGCTCTCCGACCCGCCGCTGCTGCTGCCACCGCATCCAGCGGCGAGGCCGACGGTCGCAGCGAGGCCGAGCAAAGCGCCCAGCGCCCTCGTCGCGAAGCGCCTCGACCTTGGTCCACTCATCTCGCACCACCTCCGTGCTCCCGGCTCCGCCACCACGGACCGGCACGCCGGTCCGGCGAACGACGAATGCCTCTCACAGCCGATACCTCTCCTCCGGACACTCCCACCGCAGCGGCGATTGCAAACGTTTGCGGCAAACGTATGCAGCCTAGCCGATCGCCCGGCGACGTGTCAAGTCGCGCCGGGTTCGCGTCGGGTCAGGCGCTAGATGAGCAATTCCACGACCCCGCGCACGCGCGGCCGTGGAATCGATCATCTTGCGGGCGCCGCCGTCGAGGCGCGAGGGACGAGCTCGGGAGGAAGCTGGATCTGCGGTGGTGGCGCCTGCATCTCGCCCTGGAGCTCGATCAGCAACTCGGCCGCGCGCGCCCCGATCTCGTAATGCGGGATGCGAATCGTGGTGAGCGGCGGATCGAACCGATCGGCGAAGGGCATGTCGTTGAATCCGACCACCGAAATCTGGTCGGGGCACCGGATCCCCCGCTCCTCGAAGACGTCGTAGCACCCGAGGGCGACGAGATCGTTGCCGGCGGCGATCGCCGTCGGGGCGGCCCCGCCATCGAGCAGCTCGCGGCACAAGCGCTCGCCCTCCGGTTCGGTGAATGCGTCGCCGAACAGCGTCAGCCCGGGTTCGGAATCGAGCCCACGCTCACGCATCGCCTCGACGAAGCCGTGGTAGCGGAGATACCCCGTCGAAACCTGCTGCGGGCCCGCCAGGTAGGCGATCCGCCGATGACCGAGATCGGCGAGATGCTCGACCGCGAGCCGCACCCCGGCCCGATCGTCCCCGACGACGGCCGGAAGCATTGCCTGCTCGAGGCGGCGGTTGACGAGGACCACCGGCGTCCCGATCTCGGCGACGTGGATCAGCAGGTCGTCATCGCGTCGCGCCGTGGCGGTGATGAAGCCGTCGACCTGGCGCGCTCGCAAACGCTCGAAGTCGATTCGCTCACGCTCTGGGTCGTTGTCGGTGTTGGCGATCAGCGGGGTGTAGCCCGCCTCCTCGAGCCGATCCTGGATTCCACGCACGATCGGCGGGAAGAGTGGGTTCATCAGATCGGGGATCAGGACCCCGACGGTGTACGAGCGGTTCGTCTTCAGGCCCCGCGCGATCGGGTTCGGCCGGTAGCCAAGCTCGTCGGCCGCCCGTAGCACTCGCCGCGCGGTCTCCTCGTTGACGAGGCCGCGAGTCTCCGAATTCAGCGCCCTCGAAGCGGTCCCGGGGTGAACGCCGGCGACCTCCGCCACCTCCCTGAGCGTGACGCGGCCGTCGCTGTTCCTGGCCATCGGGGATCTCCTTGTCGTCTGCGAGATCGTGGGTGCTTTGCCGCGGGGTCGTACATGCTTCGCCGTCTCACTCCCGCGTCCTGGGCGCGCGCTCACCACCGGCAGTCAGCCCAGTGCAGCCGCGCTGCTGCAAACGATTGCGGATCGTATCCCCGCAGGCCCACGGTGTCAAAGCGCTTGGCGGCTACATCGGGCGTTACAACTATTCGTCTAGTCCCTCAAGCGCAGGATCGCCAGCGCCGAGGCGGCCGCAATCGCCGCCGTGACCCCGGCGGCGAGGCCAACGCCGGACGCCCCATAGAGGAACCCGGCCAGGATCGGGCCGAGCAGCAGTCCGGCGTCGCCGGTCAGCCGGAAGACCCCGAGCTGATGGCCGAGCCGATCAGCGGGAACGCGATCGGCGAGCGCCGCCGCGGCAACCGAAATCGCCGACGAACCGACGGCGAGGACGAGTATCGCCGCGAGCCACCCGACCGTGCCCGCATCGAGGGCGAGCACTGCTGCCCCGAGCGCGACGAGTGCGAGCGCCGGGACCAGAACCTCCCTGCGCGAGTACCGATCCGAACCTAATCCCGCGACCCAGGCGGCTGGGAATCGCATCGCGCCACCGAGCGCGATGGCGAGGCCGATGGTCGATGCGGAGAGGCCGAGCTCGTCCCCGCCGATCAACGGGACGAGCGTCTGCGTGACGCCGCCGATCGCAAAGAACACCGTGAACGGGGCGGTTGCTATGACCGCAAGCTCCCAACGGGAGGGCTGGGCGGCCACCGATGCCGCGGGAGCGGAGGCCGCCTCGCGGTCGACGCCCGCGTCGTCACGGCCGGTACGGGCGGCCGCGGCACGGTCGGCGCTCGGGGCGCGGGTCGGTCGCGAGG
>JBKPNB010000351.1:0-2487 GCA_046732395.1 Actinomycetota bacterium
GCCGCGGGCGGCGGTGGCGGCGGGGGCGGAGGCGGCGGCGGCGGCACCGCCGCGGCCGGGGGATCGACGGTGAAGATCTCGGCCGACCCCAGCGGCCAGCTCGCCTACCAGCAGAAGAGCGTGAGCGCGAAGGCGGGCGACGTGACGGTCGACTTCACCAACCAGGCCCCGCTCGGCCACGACGTCTGCGTCTCCGACTCGAGCGACAAGCAGCTCGGCTGCACGAGCGTCATCACCGGCAGCAACACGAGCACCACGATCAAGGGGCTGAAGCCCGGGGACTACACGTTCTTCTGCAGCGTCGACGGCCACGAGCAGGCCGGCATGAAGGGGACGCTGAAGGTCCAGTAGGGCGCCTACCTGGTAAGCCGGCGAAGCCGGCTACCAGCGGCGGCGCCCTACCGCGCCAACACTCTGCCGACGGCGTCGGCGACGCAGGCCGGCTTCTCCGAGCCCTCGACCTCGACCCGAAAGCGCGTGACGACGTGCCACCAGCCCTCGCCGAGCTCGTCGACCGAGACGACCTCGGCGGTGGCCCGAATCCGGCCGCCCGCGGGCACCGGGGCCGGGAACCGGACCTTGTTCCAGCCGTAGTTGATCCCCATCACGACGCCGCGCTGCTCGATCAGCTGCCGCCGCAGCCCGTCGATCATCGACAGCGTCAGGTTGCCGTGGGCGACGGTGGTCGCGTACGGGCTCTCGCGGGCCGCCCGCTCGGGGTCGGTGTGGATCCACTGATGGTCGTCGGCGAGGTCGGCGAAGGCGTCGATGTCGGCCTGGGTGATCTCACGCCAGTCGGTTGGGCCGACCTCGCGGCCGATCAACTCGCGAAGGGCATCGATGCCGTCGAGGGTGACCGCGGCCATCGCGTGCCAGCTTAGTTGAGCCGCCCGAGACCGCGGCGCTACGAAGGCCGCCCCTGGACAGTGAGCAACTCGCTCAGCGAGAGCAGGACGAGCCCGTAGCCGCAATCACACGGCCAGCCGTCGAGCTCGCGAAGATCCTCGATCTCGACCTCGACCTCGGCGTCGCAGGCCGGGTCGGAGCAGTGGAGGGTGGCGACGAGCATCCATCGAAGCTTCGCCGCCGGCGTAGACGGAATCGTTTTTTGGGCGCTCTACGCGACGAGCCTGACCTCGAGCTGGGGCGGGGCGATCTCGCCGCTGGCGCCCATCAGGCCGAGGATGCGGGCGACGTAGGCCTGGGTCTCGGGGATCGCCGGCACGCAGTGGCAGGCGGAGACCGGCGCCGGGCCCGCGTTGTAGGCGGCGAGCGCGAGGCTGACGGAGCCGAACTGCTTCAGGAGGTCGGACATCAGGTGCGCCTCGGAGTCGATCGCCGCCGGCGCGTCGAACGGGTTCGTGAGGCCGTAGGCGGCCGAGGTCGAGGGCATGAACTGCGCGATCCCCTGGGCGCCGGCGTGTGAGCCGGCGTTCGGATCGAATCCCGACTCGGCCTCGAGCTGGGCCGCGAGCAGCGCGCCCGAGACGTTCCAGCGGGCGGCGGCGCGGAGGATCGGCGCCCGGTAGATCGCCGGGACGAAGGCCGGCAGACCGGACGACGCGCCGGCGCCGTCGGCGACCCCCGTGGCGGTCCCGAGCGCATCCCCGGCCGCCGAGCAGGGGGCCGGGCCCTGGATGTACCCGAAGTGCCAGGGCTCCCAGGAATACCGCTTGAGGAAGCCGAAGCTCGGGGCGTGGGCGGCGAGCCACCCGTAAGCGGTGGGCGGTCCGAGGTCGAGCTCGGTCGCGCAGCGGTGGAGCGAGGTCCCCGGCGGCGCGACCCAGCGAGGGTCGGGGTTCTGCTGCCAGAGGCGGGCCTGCTCGGCATCGGAGCGGAACGCCGAGTTGATCGCCAGGGCGATCCCGGCCCTGGCGGCGGCCGCGGCCATCCGGTCGAACGCGGCTGCCACGTCCGGGCGCATCCCCTTCCCCTGGCGGTAGGCCAGCGGGCCCGAGTAGCCGCCGCCGGTGGCCATCGTCGGCGTCGCGCCGGCGGCGTCGGCGATGCTGGCGGCGGCCTCGGCGCGGGCCACGAACCGGATCTGATCGTGCCCGACGTGGCCGCCGCCCGGGGCGATGTGGCTCCCGTCGAGCCTCGCCTCGACCGCGACCCGGGCGCGCAGCGGGGTTGGGCTGACGGCGTCCGGGAAGCGGATCTCGAGCCGTGAGGGGTCAAGGCCGTTTCGAGCCGCCGCCTCGCGAGCGGCGGCGAGCGCCCGCGCCAGGTACCGGGTGCGCCCGAGATGACGCGGATTCCGCCTGCCGTTCGAGAGATGCGCCGGCGCCGTCAGCCGCGGGAGGTCGTCGCGCATCGAGCGAACCGCCGAGAGCGCCGCGAGGTCGGCGCCCCGCTGCGCGGTGGCCGCGCCGGACACCGCGCCGGCGAGCGCGACGAGGATCGCGGCCGCGAGGAGGACCACGAACCCGGCGCCGACAACGAGCGGCAGCGACTGACCGCGCTCCGAGGCGAGCGGGGGCCGCCGGC
>JBKPNB010000352.1:0-5970 GCA_046732395.1 Actinomycetota bacterium
ACCTACGTCGAGGAGCATTCGACGATGGGCATACCGCTGCTCCATCCGTGGGCCAACCGGCTGGCACGGAGGCGGTTCTCGGTCGCCGGGCGGGAGGTCGACCTCGACTCCCCGGCGTTGCCGATCTCCAGCGACCCGAACGGCCTCCCGATCCACGGGCTGCTCGCCGGCGCCGGCGGCTGGCGCGTCGAGCGGCACGAGGCGAGCGCCGACGGCGGCGTCCTCGCCGCCGCGTTCGACTTCGGGGCCGACCCCGCGCTGGTCGCGGCGTTCCCGTTCCCGCACCGGCTCGCGAGCGAGGCGAGCCTCGCCGGCGGCGAGCTGACGATCGCCACAACCGTCGTCGCCTCGGGCGGAGCGCCGGTGCCGATCTCGTTCGGCTACCACCCCTACTTCCGGCTCCCGGGCGTCGAGCGCGCCGACTGGGAGATCGCGATCCCGGTCGCCAAGCGCCTCGAGCTCGACCGCGAGATGATCCCGACCGGCGACCGGGCGGCGGTCCGGGTCGAGCCCGGGCCGCTCGGCACGAGGACCTTCGACGACGCCTATCTGGCGCCGCCCGGCGCCGAGCCGTTCGCGCTCGCCGGCGGCGGGAGGCGGATCGAGGTCTCGTTCGCCGAGGGCTATCCCTACGCCCAGGTCTACGCGCCCGACGACGACGACGTCGTCGCCCTGGAGCCGATGACCGCCCCCACAAACGCGCTCGTCAGCGAGACCGACCTGCGGGTCCTCGAGCCGGGCGAGGAGCACCGCGCGACCTTCTCGGTGACGGTGACCGATGCCGGCGCCTGAGCTCGGCGCCCTGCCCGACGCCGTGAGACAGATAGAGTCGCGCCGGTTCTTCCATCTGCGAAGGAGGCATGAATGCCAACGGCTGACTTCACGTTCGGGAACGCGCTCCTCACCGTCCTCGAAATCTTCCTTTTCATCGCCTGGCTCTGGATCCTGTTCACGATCATCGGCGACCTGTTCCGCGATCACCAGCTGTCGGGCTGGGCCAAGGCCGGCTGGGTGCTGGTGCTGATCGTGCTCCCCTTCCTCGGCACCCTGATCTATCTGATCGCCCGCGGCCAGGGAATGCGCGACCGCGCCGTCCGCGAGCAGGCGGAGATGCGAAAGCACATGGACGACTACATCCGCGAAACGGCTGGAGGCGGCGGGTCCCCCGTCGACGAGCTCGCGAAGCTCAACGACCTCAAGGAGCGCGGAGCGATCTCGGACGCCGAGTTCGAGCGGGCGAAGGCGAAGCTCCTCAGCTGAGAGGTCACCTCGCTTTCTCGGTGACGGTGGCCGATGTCGAGGTCTGAGCTCAGCGCCGGCGAGTTCCGGGAGCTCTTCGGCGCCGTCTCCAACTGGGGGCGGTGGGGAACCGGCGACGAGCGCGGCGCGCTCAACCATCTCACCGCGGAGCGCATCGCCGCCGCCGCTCGGCTCGTCCGCAGCGGCGAGACGGTGACGCTCGCCCGTCCGCTCGACACCCGCCCCGGCGCCGCCAACCCCGAGCCGGCCGAGCACCGAATGACGATGCTCGCCGAGACCCAGCCCGAAGGCGAGGCCTTCGTCAAGGACTACGTCGGCGTCGACTACCACAACGACACCCACAGCCACCTCGACGCGCTCTGCCACGTCGCCTTCGACGGCCGCCTCTACAACGACCGGCCGAGCGATTCGGTCACCGCCGCCGGCGCGAACGCGGACGCGGTCGAGGTCCTGAAGGACGGCCTCGTCGGCCGCGGAGTCCTGCTCGACGTCCCAGGGCTGCGCGGGGTGAGGTGGCTCGAGCCCGGCGAACACGTCCTCCCTGACGACCTCGAGCAGGCCGAGCGGCGGCAGGGCGTCACGGTCGGCGTCGGCGACGTCCTGCTCGTCCGCACTGGGCACGCGCGCCGGCTCGCCGAGCACGGGCCGTGGGACACCGCGCGCGCGAAGGCCGGGCTGCACCCGACCGCTGCCCGCTTCCTCGCCGAGCGCCGGATCGCGGCGCTCGGATCCGACGGCAACAACGACACCGCGCCGAGCAGCACCGAGGGTGTCGACTTCCCGATTCACGCGCTGGCGCTCGCCGCGATGGGGATCCACCTGCTCGACTACCTGCAGTTCGAGGACCTGCTCGCGGCCTGCGAGCGGGCCGGGCGCTGGGAGTTCCTGTTCGTCGGCGCGCCGCTGAGGATCGTCGGCGGCACCGGATCGCCGCTGAACCCGATCGCGATCCTTTGACGGTCGCCGTGGGCCGCTCCGCGCCCGAACTGTCGGGCACGTGGTGGCGACCAGACCGCGCCGTCTGGTGGATGGCGCTTCTGTTCGCGTCGGGGTCGACGATGTTCCTCGTCCCCGCGCTCGCCGCGCTCTCCTCCTCCGCCGCCTGGATCGCGGTCACCTTCTTCTGCGGCTCGATCTGCTTCACGACCGCTTCGCTGCTCCAACTCATCACCGCCGCCGGGCTGCCGCATCGCTTCCGCCCGAAGAGCAAGCGCAGGCCGCTGCGCCCACGGTCCTGGCTCTCCGCGACCGTCGACTGGCTCGGGGCGGCGATCCAATTCCCGGGGACGATCCTTTCAACGTCAGCACCTTCGCCGCGATGAACACGGCGCTGACGACGCACCAGGCCAACGTCCGGGTCTGGGCGCCGGACCTGATCGGGTCCGCATGCTTCCTCGTCTCGAGCGCCCTCGCGTTCGCGAACGCCGAGCATCGCTGGCTCTCCTGGCGCCCGCGCGACCTCGACTGGCAGATCGCTGCCTGCAACCTGTTCGGTTCAATCGCGTACGGCGTCTCGGCTGCGGCCTCGTTCGTCAGTCCCTCGACGGGCCTGGTCGCGAACGGAAACCTGGCGAACCTCGGAACCGCCGTCGGGGCCGCGGGCTTCCTCGTCGGGGCGATCCTGCTGGTCCCCGCCTCCAGGCGCGAGTCGCCCCGTGGGCGAGTCTCGATGGAGCAGGCCGACCGCGCGTGATAGGAGTCCCTATGGCGGCGATGTCATCGTTTCTGCCCCTAGCGTCGACGCACCTCCTGATCGCCCGCGAGCAGATGGCGTTCACGCTCGGTACCCACATCGTGCTCGCCTCGCTCGGGGTCGCGTTTCCGGCGATTACGCTGATCGCCAACTGGCGCGGCTGGAAGCGGAACGACGCCGACGCGATGGAGCTCGCGCGGCGCTGGTCGAAGGTGATGGCGGTGACGTTCGCGGTCGGCGCGGTGACCGGGACCGTGCTCTCGTTCGAGATGGGGCTGCTGTGGCCCGGGCTGCTCGACCGCTTCGGGGACGTGTTCGGGATCCCGTTCGCGATCGAGGGGATCTTCTTCTTCACCGAGGCGATCTTCATCGCCATCTACCTGTTCGGTTGGAATCGACTCTCGGACCGGGCCCATTTCTGGACAGGGGTGCCGATCTTCGTCGCCGGGCTCGGCGGCGCCTTGTCGGTGGTCGCCGCGAACTCGTGGATGAACCAGCCGACCGGCTTCACGGTCTCGCACGGCCACGTGACGAATGTCGACCCCCTGGCGGCGATCTTCAACAACGCGACGCCCTACGAGGTCCCGCACATGATCCTCGCTGCCTACATCCTCACCGGCTTCCTGGTGGCGTCGGTGTACGCGGTCGGGATGCTGCGGGGCCGTCGCGACCGCCGCCACCGAATCGGCTTCCTGATCCCGTTCACGGTCGCCGCGATAGCGAGCCCGATCCAGTTCGCCGTCGGCGACACCGCCGCCCGCGCGATCGCCAACGACCAGCCGGTGAAGTTCGCGGCGATGGAGTGCGTCCAGCACACCGATACCCACGTCACCGAGTACATCTACGGCCGCTGCACCTCGAGTGGGGTCAAAGGTGGGATCGGGATCCCGGGATTCGACTCCTTTCTCGTCGGCTGGAGCACCGACACCAAGGTGACGGGGCTCGACAGTGTCCCCTCCTCGGATCGGCCGCCGGCGAACACCCTGCTCCACTGGGCGTTCGACACGATGGTGGGCATCTGCACCGCCTTCATCGCCCTCGGGGCGTGGCTGGGCATCGTCTGGTGGCGCCGGCGCGAGCTGCCGCGCACGAAGTGGTTCCTGCGCGCCTCCGCCCTGGCGGGCGCGGCGGCGATCCTCGCGCTCGAGTGCGGGTGGATCGTCACCGAGGTTGGGCGGCAGCCGTGGATCGTCTACAACATCTTGCGGACCAAGGACGCGGTCACCACCGCCGGCGGCGTGCCGGTGATGTTCGCGGCGATCCTCGCCATCTACGCGGTGGTGTTCACGGTCGCGATCCTCGTCCTTCGGCACATGGCGCGACGGTGGCGCGAGGGCGAGGTCGGCGAGGAGGACGTCCCCTACGGGCCGCCGCCGCCGGTCGCCTCCGAGGGCGGGACGGGATGAGCCTCGCCGACGTCTGCGCGGCCATCCTCCTGGTGGGGATCACGCTCTACGCGATCTTCGGCGGCGCCGACTTCGGGGCCGGCCTCTGGGACCTGGTCGCGGGCGGCGCCGAGCGCGGCGAGCGCCCCCGGGCGCAGATCGAGCATTCGATCGGCCCGGTGTGGGAGGCGAACCACGTCTGGTTGATCTTCATCCTCGTCGTCGCCTGGACGGCGTTCGGCCCGGCGTTCGCCGCGGTGATGTCGACGCTGTTCGTCCCGCTGGCGCTCGCCGCGCTGGGGATCGTCTTCCGCGGCTCGGGGTTCGCCTTCCGCAAGGCGGTCAGTGGCCTCGCCGCCCGCCGCGCCGCTGGCGCGGCCTTCGCCCTCTCCTCGGTCCTCACGCCGTTCTTCCTGGGCACCGCGATCGGCGGGATCGCCTCGGGGCGCGTGCCCGCGCACGGGACCGGCGATCGCTTGACGAGCTGGTGCAACGGCATCTCGATCACGATCGGGCTCCTGTTCGTCGCCACCTGCGCGTACCTGTCGGCGGTGCTGCTCACCGTCGATGCCCGCCGCGTCGCCCCCGACCTCGAGCGCCACTTCCGGGTCCGTGCGCTCGGCGCGGCGGTGATCGCCGGCGCCCTGGCCGTGGCCGGCCTCGTCGTCCTCCACTCCGACGCCCGCTACGTCTTCGACGGGCTGACCGGCAAGGCGCTGCCGCTGACAATCGTCTCCGCCGTCCTCGGCGCGGCGGCGCTCGTCGCGCTGGTGCGCGGCGCGCCGCGGGGTACCCGCGTCCTCGCCGCCGGAGCGGTGACGGCGATCATCTGGGGCTGGGGGGTCGGGCAGCGGCCCTACCTGCTGCCGAAGTCGCTGACGATCGATCAGGCCGCCGGCGATCACTCGTCCCTGGTCGCGGTCCTGGTCGTGTTCCTGGTCGCCGTGGCGGTGGTGCTGCCGTCGCTCGGCCTTCTCTACGTCCTCGCCCAGCGGGGCATGGTGCAGGAGGATTAGCGGCGATGGCGCGGGTCGAGGCCTCCCCCAGCGAGCGAGCCGCGATCGGCAGGGCGGCACGCAAGCGGGCGCCGCGGTCGAGCCACGCCGAATGGAGCCCGGCGCCCGATCGGCGAAGCCCCGTCGACCTGCTCTGCGAGCAGGACGCCACGCGGGTCCCGGAGCTGGTGCCGATCCGCCACGGGCGGATGCTCGCCTCCGCGTTCACCTTCTATCGCGGGGCGGCCGCGGTCATGGCCGCCGACCTCGCTCGCACCCCGACCTCCGGCCTCCAGGCGCAGCTCTGCGGCGACGCGCACCTCTCGAACTTCGGGGTGTTCGCCGCCCCGGATCGCAGCCTCGTCTTCGACTGCAACGACTTCGACGAGACGTTGCCGGGGCCGTTCGAGTGGGACGTGAAACGGCTCGCGGCGAGCGTCGCGATCGGCGGCCGCGACCGCGGGATCAGAAAGCGCGACCGGCGGAATGCGACGCGGGCGGCGGCCGCCGAGTACCGGACGGCGATGCGCGACTTCGCCTCGATGCGCGACCTCGAGGTCTGGTACGCGCGGTTCGAGATGACCTCTGCCCTGCGCGAGCTCGGGCCGTCGCTGAAGAGCAGCCGGCGGCGCGAGGT